>JANLHK010000120.1 GCA_024653645.1 Candidatus Roizmanbacteria bacterium
CTGCATGCTACGCAATACGTCGGAGTTGCCCTGTTTCAGCGCCTCGGTTAACGCGTGGTTAAATGCAGGCATCGCCGATCCAACGACACAGCGAATAGCAGGAACACTATCGTGCTGCATCACACCGATCAGTCCCGTGTGTTGCAATAAGTAGCGCTTATCATCGCTTTGCATGTGCAAAAAGGACGTATGGCCTCGTTGTTCAGAAATAACCCTACCTGCCATCTCTTTGCCGGTACCCAATACGTCGGGCAACTGCAAAAGAGGTGCATCAATATGTTCTTGTCCGGGAGATGTAAGCCGATCAATATGTGTCATAATATTGAAATTAACTTAATAATTACCGGGGAACAACTAATCCCGATATGGTATAAAAATAATTCCTGCTTGCACTGGGATACTCTTGCTTAACGGGCTTTTCACTCCTAAACTCAAATCCTGATTCGGGCGAGAATAACCGGCCCATTAATTCATCTGGCTTGGTCTTACTTACTATTCCTGGCAATATATTAAAGGTTGCCGGAACATTGCCGGTACGAGCTATGTATTCCTGGAGCGCTAACAAGGGATTGTAATCATAGTTACCGGTTCTATACGTACCAGCGTTTTCATTCCATGCTGCCATTTTTTCCTGAGTCGTAGTTCTCAGCCGTGCCAGTGTGCCCAATGTATTCCAACGCAAGTGCCGGGGCAATGTGTCGCAACGCTCAAAGGCTTCTCCCAAGGCCATGTTGACCTCTTCGTTATGTGATCCAATTAATCCCCGTACTTTAGGACCCTCGTTTGTCATGCCTACCGCATCGGTTTTTTCAATCAGATAACCTCTTCCGTCATCACACATAAGCCGCGTTTCAGCGGCATTTCCTGCGGATCTGGTGGTTAATCTTCCCGTAAAATCACGAATTGTTTTCATGTCAGTAAGACTCAGTAAGTCTACTGCTGAAAACTCAACACAAGGTTCTGTGTGCTTTCCGGCTTCTGGTGTAGATACCATAGTTGTATGATAGTATCATACAATTAGTATCTAAGTCAAGTATCGTGTTCTTGGAGCCATACAAAAGGATAATTAATACGCCTGGGCAAACAGCCAGCGATGAGTAGCGGCCTTACCGCATTTAATGCACGTGCCCTTTTCTTCCGCTACCTGGCCGTTTTTATCAATAAAGGGCAAACAACGAGTAGACGCCTTGGTTTCATCTTTAATGGTCTTTTCACATGTCTCATCTTCACACCAAAACGCCTTTAAAAACCCCCGCTTTGTTTTCATAATATTCTTAAATTCATCATAACTTTCCGTAGAGCTGGTTAACTCTTTCTGTTTTTTTAACGCTGCTGCAAACATTTGTTGCTGAATATGATTCAGCATTGCTTGAACCTGACTTTCAATAGTTGCATAATCTATTGTTTCCTGGCTGTGATTGTAGCGAATTTTTGCCGTAACCGAATTGGCTTCCAATTCCTTTTTACCCAAAACCAATGCGAGCGGCACGCCCTCTATTTCAGACTCGTTCATTCTCCAACCAAGACTGTGCTCGGCATCAAACAACAGTTTTGCGCGTATTCCTCCTTTTTTAAGGTTTACCAACAGCTCATTGCAGCGGTGCATAATAGCCTCATCCTGTTCGGTAGGAATAATTGATACCTGGGTGGGCGCAATCTTTGGAGGAATTACTATACCGTCATCATCGCCATGTACCATAATAAGAGCTCCTATGGTCCTGGTTGAAAATCCGTAGCTTACCTGCCAAGCATAGTCCATCTTCCCTTCCTTATTTTGGAATGCAATGTTAAATGCCTCCTTTTTGGAAAAATTCTGCCCCAAATCATGGCTGGTGCCCGCTTGCAACGCCTTACCGTCGGGCATCATCGCTTCGATGGTCGTAGTAACCGCTGCCCCGGCAAATTTTTCCGCATTGCTTTTTCTTCCCATAATGACCGGAATTGCCATACTTTCTTCAGCTACGTTTCGGTATGCCTCAAGTCCGTCCATCACCATACGAAATGACTCGGCGTGAGTAGCGTGCGCAGTATGTGCCTCTTGCCACAAAAATTCAGTGGTGCGCAAAAAAAAGTAAGTACGTTTTTCCCACCGCACTACATTATTCCATTGATTAATTAAAATAGGGAGATCGCGATACGACTGTACCCATTTACTGTACATTTCATACATTATGGTTTCAGAAGTGGGACGTACTGCCAATTTTTCCTCCAGTTCTTCTCCACCCCCATGAGTCACTATTGCCAACTCAGGAGCAAAGCCTTTTACGTGATCAGCTTCCCTGTTCAAAAAAGACATAGGAATAAACAGTGGAAAATACGCATTTTGCACGCCTAAACCCTTTAATAACGGATCAAGCGCATCATGAATGTTCTCCCAAATACCATACCCATTTGGCCGGATTACCATACACCCCTTTACCGGAGAATAATCAGCCAGTTTTGCCTGTTGAATAACCTGCGTATACCACTTGCTCATATCCTCGCTTTTGGGAGTGAGTTGTCGTTTTGCCATATAAGTTTGAGTCTATCAAGACAGAGCGCTAAAAAGCAACAAGAGCATAGGGAGTATAATATACACTATGGGTAGTCCTGATCATCACAAACACCACTACGGAAGAGAGTGTCTTACAAACACGCTTGCGTCGCTGGCTATGATTGCCGTTGCAACTACGGTTTTCTCGCAGATGTCGTGGGAGAATTTTCGCGCAAATCAATATCCCGACAGCACCCACGCCATCGTTCTTCCCACGCCAGTCCCTGTTACCCCAACTCCTGAAATGCCCAATTTTGCACCCGCCCAATCCATGCCCACTGAGGAAACTGCTCCATCTAATATCTGCTCAAAATACCCCACAGGGCTGGATCATCGTGATGACGCGTGTGTAGGATCAGACTGTAATGGCTGGACGTTTTTTGGAGAAAAAAGAGGTATGTTTCCCGATCATGTAGTTTTCTGGAGAGTTGAACGAAATGG
>JANLHK010000048.1 GCA_024653645.1 Candidatus Roizmanbacteria bacterium
TATTGACGGAAATAAGCAAAATAGAGTGGTATGGCATGATCCTGACAAAGAAAAGAATAACGGACCAACGAGTCTTCTTGCCGCCGCACGAAGCCTTACGCGCTATAACCAGAAACTCCAGGCTGTACGAAGCAGACCACTTTCAACCGTTAATAACCCTGTGGTATAATGGCAAATATGTCAGCCAAAAAAATTACGAGAGTTTGTTTTCTGAATCCCCACGGATACGTTGAGTACCCGCCACCCTTGGGTAAAACCGATACCGGCGGCCAAACACTCTATGAATTTCAGCTGGCACAGGCACTGGGGAAAAAAGGCATTAAGGTGGATATTGTTACCCGCCAGTTTGATGACCGTAAAACCGAAGAGCAAGTATTTGAGAACGTTAAAATCGTCCGTATTCCCTGCGGCGGTCCCACCTTTGTGGCTAAAGAGAAAATGTTTGAGCTGATGCCCGAATTCGTTGATCGATTTGTTGAATATATCGCCAAAACAAAAAAGAAATATTCCATTATTCACTCCCACTACTGGGACGCCGGGTATGCCGGTATGCTGCTTAAAAAAGAGCTGAATATTCCCCATGTTCATAGCCCTCATTCATTAGGCAAGCTCAAGAATATTGAAATGGCCGTTGAGGACTTGCCTATAGCCAAGCTTAAGCCTGCCTACCGGTACCACGTGCGCATTGCACTTGAACAACGTATTTACAACTCTGCCGATGCCGTTCATGTATTATGTGAAACGAACCGTATCCAGTTGCTGCGCCATTACATTGTAGACTTTGAAAAAATTAAGGTTATATTCCCCGGTGTCGATACCCAAGCATTTACGCCAAAATCAAATGGGGTGGATCGCAATATCAAACTGAAGGAAAACGCCATATTAACCATGTGCCGTTTTGTACCAGCAAAAGGCATCGACCGTGTTATTGAGGCAGTATCACTGCTGCGCAATCGCATACCTTTCCATTTGTACATGGGGGGAGGAACCATAGACGAATACCAGTCTGACGAAGAACGAATCAATAATGAGCGGGTAAGAGAATATATTAAAAAATACAAGCTTCAGAATTACTGCACCTTCCTGGGATACGTAGACCACGATAAAATACTTCCCGGCTACTATCGCAAAGCGGACATTTTTATTCTTCCCAGCCGCTTTGAACCGTTTGGTTTAACTACCCTTGAAGCTATGGCCTGTGGCACCGTACCGCTGGTATCAAGCGTCGCCGGAAGCAAAGAAGTTATTATTGACGGCCTGAATGGGTATACCGTCGATACTCACAACCGCAAAAAACTCGCGGAGGCTATATTCAAAGTACTCAGCGACCCCAAACTGAAGAAAAAAGTTTCTGAAAATGCAGCATTCACCATGCGTGAACACTATTCATGGGATCACATCGTAGACAAATTTATTAAGCTCTATACCGATCTTTCGGAGAAATGATATGCTATATGAGTCATGAAAATTGCATATTTTATTTCTAACCGCTCTACCATTCCCTCTGCTCCGGATCAGATAACCGCTTCAACGACCGTCGTTCTCAACATCATTAACGAGCTTAAATCGCGCCACGAAATTACCGTTTATGCTGCGCAGGGCAGCCGTATTGATGGAGTAAAAGTGATAGATTTAGGGCTTCCTCCTTTTCTCGTTGATTCCAGCTCAGCCAGCAATGATTGGATCACCAAAGCAGTACTTACCATGAAACAACTCTATATCGGCAAGCTGTTTGAAGATGCTTCGCAATACGACATTATCCATTTGCACACCGAGCCCAGCTATTTGGCTATGCCCTTTGTACCGTTGATTAAAACGCCGGTTTTAATCACGACTCACAACACCTATCATCCGTTTGAGGAACCCATTTTTAAACACTTTGATGGCCATGTCAACTTTTCCGCCCTCTCTCATGCGCAGGCAAAGCTTCATCCTCTACAACAGGAAGTGCCGGTCATCTATAACGGTATACCGGTTGAGCAATTCTCTGTTGATAATGGTGAGGGTAATTACTTCCTGTTCTTAGGTCGTATGGTCCATGACAAAGGTATTGATACCTTTTTGGAGCTGGCACAAAAAACCCCGGATCAACGATTCGCGGTTTCAGGCAAGGGAGAAAAACAGTATGAGGATACTGCACAGCTTCTCGCACGCACACATACAAACATTGCATATAAAGGCATATTGCATCGGGAGTCAAAAGACTGGTCTGAAGCATTTGGGAAAGCTAAAGCACTTATTATGCCACTACATTGGGATGAACCCTTTGGTTTGGTGCCCATTGAAGCCATGGCTCACGGCACACCCGTTATTGCCTTCAATCGAGGAGCCATGTCGGAGATTATCGACCATGGCAAAAACGGCTACCTTATACCCGAAGCTGATGGAATCCAGGGACTGCAAAAGGCTATAACCCATATCAACAGCCTATCTCCGGATGCCTATCTTGCATTACGGCAGGAAGCGCGGAAAAAAATTGAGTCAACTTTCTCTGCTGGCACGATGGGGCGCAATTACGAACAGCTCTACGAAAAAATTATTGCTCACCAATCATCATGAAGGTACGTCTCGGCATCGATGTTCGCAACCTCACTCAAAAACGCAGCGGGTTGGTAGGATACGTCACCAGTTTAGTGAGCCAGTTGGCAGCTGACGATCACTATGACCTTGTTCTTTTCTACAACCGAACCTACCGAGACTATATCACCAGTCTTCTACCGCCCAATGTAACGCTCATACCTCTGTATTTCGACCCTCATTTCCTGAGCGTAAAAAACTTTTTGTTCGAACGATTTCAGTTAAAAAAAATTATTACCGATCAAAAACTGTCACTGTTCCATAACCCATTCGGCTACGGCGTCCCGCCCCATATGCCAATACCCACGCTCCTGACTGTTCATGATGTGATACCGCTTGCCGGCGGCTATGATGATTTGAGTCTGTTTCAACGGTACATTTTTAGACAATCCCTTGCTACCTCCGTCGCATCTGCAAGCCATATTGTTGCCATATCTGCCTTTACCGCCTCAGAACTCAAGCGCTGCATACCGCTTGCCGCCTCCCGTCCTATTTCGATAGTTCACAACGGCTATGATGATCTCACAAACATTCACTACTCTGCAGAAAAATTGGCATCGGTACACGATAAAACATTTATCCTGTATCTGGGAAGCGGCGTGCAGCGCAAAAATATAACGAACTTAGTTAAGGCATTCATTCATTTTAAGAAAAAAACAGGTTCCGACTCCATGCTGGTAGTGGTATCAAAGTTTGACCGCCCGGAAACCAAAAAATATAAAAATGCAGCTCAGCAGCTGTTGCGAAAAGAGGGTTTATTTGATTCTGTCGTATTTCCCGGATATCTTGACCAAGCACAAATATCATATGCATTACGGCACTGCAGCGCATTTATTTATCCATCGTTTTATGAAGGATTCGGTTTGCCCATTCTGGAGGCCATGGCCTTTGATAAGCCCGTTATCTGCTCCAACATCCCTCCATTCCATGAGATTGCAGGTGAAAATAATCTGTTTTTCGATCCACATAATGTTAACGATATCGCCCATGCCATAGAACAGGTCTTGACTAATGATGCCGTACGGGCACAACTTATTAAAAACGCTCAAGAGCGCAAAAATATGTTTTCATGGGAAAAAATGGTGAAAGAATACGAGCTGATCTATCAGCAAATGGCCGTGCGTTCAGATCAATGATTGCAGGATCTTCCTGTTTTTTGCGTCCGGCCCGGTGTCATCAAATCCCGGTACTTCCAGAATAAACGGCTTATCACGCAATAACGGCTGAGCCAAGATATGTTTAAACCCTTCTTTTCCAATACTTCCCTCTCCGATATTCTCATGACGATCTTTGCCGCTCGCAAAAGGGGTTTTTGAATCATTGGCATGCACACAAACCAGATGTTCAATACCAATTACCCTATCAAAATCATCCAGCCATGCACCGAATTGTTCGGTATCACGCACATCAAGGCCAGTGGCAAATGCATGCTGAGTATCAAAACATACCCTTAGCCTATTTGATCCCACACCCTCAAACAGCATTTGCAACTGCTCAAGGGTTGACCCAACTTTGGAAGCGCCTGCCGCATTTTCCATCACAAAATTCTGATCATCGGGAGTATCGGCCAATATGTCTTTGATTGCATCAATGACTTGCTGTTTTGCCTCATGCATATCCTGTTTCCCCCAATTCCCCACATGGACAATACTACCGACCGTACCACAGTAATGGCCAAAACGCATATAATCGATGATTGAATTCATTGACCACTGTAATAAATCCTGACGGGGCGTTGCCAGATTCAGTAAATAAATAGCATGAAAAAATACGGACGATATATGCGCGTCATTCCATAATTGCTTAAATGCTGTACCCTGATCCGGTGTATGCGCAATCTTACGGAAACTCTGCGGAGGACTGGGAAATAATTGCATTACTTCAAATTCTTCAGCTACTGCCCGCTCTACCGCCTTAGGCAGGCCGCCTGCCGCTGATACATGTCCCCCAATTATCATAGGGTAGGAATAATAACATGAAATATCTCATGGAGTGTTTTAAGCTCCTCATCAGTAAAACGCTGCAGCACATAGGTATCCCCAGGAATACGAAATGCTGCGCTGCGGTTATCAACGCCGATACGAATGCGATAAAAATCTTTCGTGCCTAATCGCTCTTCAATGGATTGAATACCGTAATGGAGTTTGGGCCCGACCCCTTTTTGCTTTTTCCATAACCCCAATCGAAGATCAAGGTCGTCGTGTACCACAATAATATCCTCAGGAAGGATCTTGTAATACTGTGCTTCTTTCGCTACCGCCTCACCTGATGCATTCATATAGGTGTCGGGCTTCAGTAAACGAAACCGACTATCCTGTGGCTCAAGGTGTTTGGCCAGCTCATCAACAAACAAAAAGCCGGCATTGTGGCGAGTATTCTTGTATTGATCTCCGGGATTTCCTAGGCCTACAATTAATTTCATAGTACTATATCTCGAATACGATTTATCATGCTAATCCACCAGGAATCAATGGTTGCCTCTAATTCAATATCAGCAGATTGTATGGTTTTAGTTACCTTTTTAGGAGCATCCAGCACTTTTTGTGTTGTAAATGTTATCTTCTCAGGATCGACATGACTGCGGATTACCTGAACATTTGCCTCAATACTCGGCAGGTTCAGTTCAGACAGATTATTTATAGGCATTAACGGCAACGGTGTTGGCGGTATATAAGGTGATGGCGGTGGGTTGTACGTTTGGTTTCCAAAAGGAATAGTAATCACTGGAACCTGGGTTGGCGATTGAGTCGGTAAGGTGGTAGTTGGTATTGTGGTTGAGGTTGGTGCAGGATTGGTTACACCAGGCGTTATTCCCGTTGTTGGTGTGGCAGTGGGCCGAGCCGTAGGCCGAGCCGTAGGCGAAGGTGCCGACGCAGTCGGCGAGGGAGCCGCTATACCCAATCGCTGTTCGATGGGAACGGACGTTATTTTTCCGCAATAGGAATTATTGGCATGAGCACATTGGCAGCTCCCCCCGCATTCGTCATTCGAAGCCCCATTATTTTTAGCCTCAGTACACAAGTCCTGTGAACACCATAGCCGTTCCCAATACCCAATACATTTTGTGTATTGTCCCGTTCGGGCCATTTCATAACAACAGAGCGGTACATAGCCCGCACAACCACGCTCATCACGTCCATCACCGTCACCCATACATGACTGAGCGCTTTTCATTTTGCTGCTGGTGTTAAGCTCGTCGTATCCATACCCATCGCAATTTGGAGCACGACTGCATACCTGCTCTCCGGGAATCTGATAATAGCCATCTTTACAATAACCGGAAATGTCGGTGGTCACGGTTGCAGACACTGAACGGGCT
>JANLHK010000049.1 GCA_024653645.1 Candidatus Roizmanbacteria bacterium
ATTTTAGGTTGTTGCGTCTTTGTGCCGGTGTCGTTTGTGTTGTCGCATGGGGCAAACAAGAAGACGGTAACTGCTATTATCAGCACCTTATGTTCACTCATATTAACCGGAGTTCTCGGAGCTTTTTTTGTGAGCCAGAGCGGTCTTACGGGTTTTGCGAGTGAAGAGGCAAGCTACGTGCAGTTGATGGTTAACCAAAACATTAGTATCCACGATCTGCTGCTTGCCGGCATTGTCATTGGTGCATCCGGCATTTTGGACGATATTACCATCTCGCAGGCAGCAATTGTGTTTGCCCTTAAAAAAGCAGCACCTGACATTAATTTTTCCCAACTGTATGCGCAGGCTATGGATGTGGGCCGCGATCATATTGCATCACTGGTTAATACCCTGATATTGGTGTATGCGGGTGCATCACTTCCACTCTTGTTACTGTTTACCTCCAGTCAAATATCGCCGCTTATTGCCATTAACTTTGAAGTGATTGCCGAGGAAATAGTACGAACGCTGGTTGCCAGCATTGGCCTTATTATGGCGGTTCCGCTCACGACTTTGGCGGCATCCATTGTTGCGGTTAATGAGAAGAAAAGAAAAAGCGCATAACTCCATGGCCTCACACGTGGTAAAATGAAGCCATTCGGGACGTAGTTCAGATGGCCAGAACGCACGCCTGGGGGGCGTGAGGTCGCGAGTTCAAGTCTCGCCGTCCCGACACTTTTCCTTAATATCGTATATGCTTACTCTATGCGATTGACCAAGCGTCAGATTATTATCGGCATTGTTGTCGTGGTATTGGGCATCTTGTTTTTTCCTCATGCTGATTTGGGAAGGGCATCAAAAAATAAGGTAATGGTGCGTGATGCTCCGTTAATGCAAAAAACAGCAGCTTCAGCAGGAGTTGGTTTTGTGGGACCTACCTCATGCGCCACCGTAGCGGTTACGGTTTCGCTTAATGCGGCAGATTTTGCAGCTTTGATTAATAGCGCTAAACCGGTCAGTGTATTACTGTACGATATACGACTTGAGGCGAGAAGTGGAGAAATTGGTTTTTCTCTGCTGAGCGCGTATCCCTTTTTGCCGGGGAATATATCGGGTACCATTATTCCCCAAGGCAGACACATTTCAGTCGTGCAAGCGTACGTGGGGTCAATACCCGTGTCCGACAATCTGAAGCGCCGCATAGAATCAATGGCTAATCCGTATTTGTATGATTCACTGTTTGATCAAGGATTTAAACTCGGTAGTATCTCTTCGACTATTGATAATATAACGGTGAGTGGTTATATGTGCCCGGGACTGATTACTTTCAATGCGGACGGAACGATTACTATTGATAAGTCGGTGGTGAAATAAGGTTTATTTTTTTGGGACATCGACTAAATAAGAATTCTTACCAGCAAGGAAATTTTCATATAGGTTAATTGCCAGTTTGTGCCCGGGAAGAATAGGACGGGGAAGATTATCTAAAGAAAACCATTTCCACGATTCACATTTATCTGGTTCAGCTAATGTGACCTCTCCGGTAAACGTAGTACAAGCAAACACGAAATGAATAAAGTCATATGATTCCTGATTTTCGCGGATAGTTCCTAGGAATTTAAATGTAGAGCCGGTCAGTTGGGTTTCTTCGTACAGTTCTCGCTGTGCGCATACCTCAAGCGGTTCACCTAATTCAACTCGTCCGCCGGGAATGCCATAATAACCGGCTTTATAGCTGTTTAAGCGTTTGCCTAACAGAATATGGGTTTTTTTGGGATTAAGGACTAAAACGCAGGAGCCGACTGGTTGTTCGCTCATTTCTCCCCATTATAGATGATAAAATGTAAATAGAAACATGATCATTATTCTTGATAGAAAAATTACTAACAAGGAGTTTGAACAAGCGCGTGAAGTGTACAACGATTACATAAAGACCGTAATAGATGTTCAAAGAAACATATTGGCAGTTGGTGGTGAATATCATATTGATTGTGAAGAAGTACTATTGCAAAGCGGTAGTAAACAAGAAAATTTGTATGGTGGAGGTTATCGAGTAAGTACAAAAGAAGTTGAATATATGGCCATGAGTAATTTTAAGCCAGCATTTGGCCGCGCTACCTATGAAATTATGGACAAAGATATTAGAACAAAGCTTGAAACATTGACAAAAAATTTCTTAGCAATATGAGAGACAAAGCTTTTTATATTCAATCAATAAAAATGGATCTGTATCGGATTATTACTGCTGCAGGAGATATCCAAAAAGAAATTGCGTTGGAATCGGTACAAGAATTTTTTGACCATGCCCTTACTAGTTTTAACAAGATCGAGCTGTCGGATCGCGAGAAAGCGTTACGTGATGGCATGGGCCATTTAATGAATTCCATTGAAGAAAGTACTCGTGATCCTCACAAACGATTACGATGGGTAGAGGACGTTATGACCGTTCGCTGTCGGTTATAACATTTGATTTTTTTCCTAAATTATATTAACCTTTTTATATGCTGAATTTAATCTTAAATTTAGTCGTAGCAACACTCGCCGTTCTTATTTCTGATTACCTGCTCCCCGGTGTCACGATTAACGGGTTAACCACTGCCGTTATTACCGCAATCGTGTTAGGCTTGTTGAACACCTTTGTCCGTCCCATTCTGCAGATTATAGCCCTTCCGATCAGTATCTTGACCCTGGGCCTGTTTGCGTTAATTATTAATACCGCCATGGTTGTGGCTGCTGGGGCGTTGGTGCCAGGATTTGTGGTTGAGTCATTTTTGAGCGCATTCTTCTTCAGTATTCTCCTGTCCATTGTGTCTGCTGTTTTGAATATGCTCACCGGCAGTAAATAACTTGCAAAAATTGTACTCAGGGAGCATACTAGTCTGACGTCATGACAACCCACGAATCACTATGGAAATGGATTCCCCGATTATCGATTATTGGTATTGTTTTGGCGCTCTACTTAGCCTACAGTTTTTTGGTACCTGAGCCGGTAAAAGTATGTACGATCAACGCCTCTATTAACTGCGACCCGGTCACCAAGGGATCGCTGGCCCTTTGGTACGGTATTCCGGTTGCGTTTATTGGTTTACTGGGCTACATGACGATTCTGGTTGCTTCACTCAAGCGCATGACGAAGCTAACCCTGGGCATGACCGCATTTGGCATGCTGTTTTGTTTGCGCCTCACCATTTTGGAGATTTTCGTTGAGCGTATTATTTGCCCGGTCTGTGTACTCTGTCAGTTGATTATGGCGACGGTGTTTGTACTATCTCTGATGATTTTTCTGAAAGAGCGAAAGGCGCGCTAACTATCTATGGCAACATCGGTCATCATCTGCCCCAACTGCAAAAAACCCCTTGAGCTGTCTGATGCGGTATCGAATGAGGTAAAACAGAAACTATGGAAACAGGCGTTACAGCACGCAGGGCAAGAGGCTGATAAAAAACATTTTGAAGAAAAAGAACGACTGGAAAAGCAATTACGCGAGGCTCAGGCGCAAGAGATAAATTTGCGTAAGGAACGGCGAGTTATCGAGGAGGAAAAGCGAAGTCTGCAGGTAACCATTGAACGAAGGTTGGATGAGCAGCGTAAGCTGGTTGAGGAGGCAGCATTAAAACGGGCATTTGAAGAGCATAAGCTGCGCGAACGGGAAATGGAAAAAAAGTTACAAGATGCGGTTAAAAGCAACGAAGAGCTACGGCGCAAGCTTGAGCAAGGATCGCAGCAAACGCAAGGAGAAGTACTTGAATTGGAACTTGAGTCGGTATTAAAGCGTTCATTTCCTCTGGATACTATCAAAGAAGTCCCCAAGGGAGTTAATGGAGCGGATATTATTCAGGAGGTATATGACCGATCAGGCCGAAGATGCGGCACCATTATTTGGGAACTCAAGCGCACCAAGTCATGGAGCGAAGGATGGATTGCAAAACTAAAAGAAGACCAACGGACCGTGCGCGCTGATGTTGCGGTATTGGTTAGTGAAGTACTGCCGTCAACTCTGACGTCATTTGGCAATGTGCAGGGCGTATGGGTGTGCACCTTGCCGTTGGTGGTAGGTGTGGCAACGGCCCTTCGTACCAGTTTGCAGCAGGTGGCATTCGCTCAGGATTCCCAGGTTGGAAAAAAAGAGAAGATGGATATTTTGTACCAGTATGTAACAGGCATTACGTTTCAGCAGCGCGTTGAGGCTATTGTCGAATCATTTGCCTCTATGAAAATGGATTTGGATAAGGAAAAGCGTGCGTTCACCAAGATGTGGGCAAAGCGCGAGAAACAAATTGAGACGGTGATTAACAATACCGTTGGCATGCACGGTGAGCTGCAGGGTATGTTAGGCACAGCACTGCCCGAGCTAAAAAGCGGGGAACTTGAAGACGACGATACTGTTAGCGCAGATCAAATTGGGTAAGAAGCTGTTTGTTTCCCTCCACTTGGTACTTCAATAGATTTGAATAAATACCGGGCTTTTTGGCAAGATCTGCTGGTGTTCCTTCATCAACAATAGTTCCCTCATCAATGACTAATATCCGATCAGCATGCTGAATGGTTGACAGCCGGTGTGCGATAACAATAACCAGGCGGTTTTTCATAAGGTTGATCAGTCCCTCCTGAACGGCATGTTCTGATGCCGAATCAAGATTACTGGTAGCCTCGTCAAGAATGAGAATGGGTGCGTCAGCCAAAATGGCTCGAGCAATTTGTATGCGCTGTTTTTGACCGCCCGACAATCGTACGCCTCGTTCACCGATTTGTGCGTCAAGCCCCTTAGGCAGTTTTTTGACAAAGTCATAGGCATTGGCAAGTTTCAGCGCACGAATAATGTCTTTATCATCAGACCCATGTCGTCCATAGGCAACATTTTCACGAATGGTGGTGGAGAACAATTCATTGTCTTGCATAACCAGCGCAATGTTTCGGCGAATAGTGCGATGGTCGTATTCCTGATACGGCTTATTATTCAGCAATATCGTTCCTGAAGTGGGCTCATAAAAGCGCAAAATCATGTTCACGATGGTTGATTTGCCTGCTCCGCTGTGGCCAACCAGTGCAACGGTTTGTTGCGGAGGTAGCGTGAATGAAATATTGCGTAAGATACCTTCGGAATCCTGATATTTAAATAGTACGTTACTAAACGTAATGGTAGGATGCTTAATCCGCACAACATCTTGTGCCGCTGGTAACAGCGGCTCAGTGGCCTGGTATTCCAGAATTTCAAAGAATTCCTTTGACCCGCTTTCGGCGCGCTGAATTTCGGACAGGATATACGACATGGCAAACAAAGGACGGCGCAATTGGTTAATCAGCTGCAGGATAAGCACCATTTCACCGATCGTGAACAGTCCGCGATACGCGTTGTAAAAAACAATGACATTCACGATTGAGAGGATAATAATGAGCGAACCATTGCGCAAGAAATCCCAGATATAAAAGGTATTGCTCTGTTTGGCATAGATGGTATTAATCTCACCCATTTTAGTATTGACCGTTTGCAGCTCGGTGTGTTCATTGGTGGTGCTTTTGACAATTTTCATATTGGTCAGCACTTCGGTTATTCGTCCGCGGGTATAATCCTCGAGCTTGTTTTTTTCTTCTTCGTATTTACCCCATTGCTTCGTTGATATATAGCTGAGGTACACAAATATGGGGAATATGGAAAGCGATAGTAAACCAATCCACACGTTGTAATACATCATGAATGCGATCGTAAAAATGGTTTGTACGATAGTGGGAAGGATGAAGTTGGTTGCGGTATTGATAAATTGATGCGTGGTAGTTATGCCGCGGTTGAGCTGATTAACAATTTTTCCTGAAATTTCAGAATCAAAGTAGCTTTGGGGCAGTGACAGTACATGGTTATAAAAACGAGCGGTTAAAAATGCGCGCATTTGAGCAGCGTTATGATCACCTAACCGTCCGACGATAGACTCAAAGATGATCGAGAGCATACTGAGGCCAAACATGCCGGCAATCAACCACGCTATGGTGGTGATCGGTCCGCCTTTTCCTTGCGTTTGCGCCACTATCTCATCAACAATGAGTTTGGATATAAACGGTACGACTAATTCAAGGATAGCCTGGATTAGAATAAATACCGCAATAAGCAGGAATAATGGATGGAGCGGCTTTGATATTCTGACTATGCGCGCAATGTTTTTCATGGGTACAGTATACCAACTCAGTAAAGTGAGCTATACTGAATACCAATGGCAACTCAGATATTTATGGTACGCAAGGCGAATGGCACCCAGGAACCGTTTAGTGAAGAGAAGCTGCTTCATTCCATGAAAGCCTCAGGCGTTGCAAGTCCGATACAGCAAGACGCACTGAAGCGAGTAAAAAAACATTTGTATAACGGTATTACGACACAAGAAATTCACCGGTCCCTAGAGACGTTGATCCGCCAGGAAAATCCACAAGCCGTGGGTAAATTTAATCTGAAAGAGGCTATTATGGCTTTGGGACCTACGGGATACCCCTTTGAGCGTTTTGTCGGACGATTGTTGGATGAGTACGGATACACCACGCAAGTGGGAACGGTTTTGCCCGGTGCATGCGTTACTCATGAGGTGGATGTGTATGCAAAAAAGGATTCACGGGAATATTTTGTCGAGTGCAAATACCACAATCTTCCGGGAACATCGACTGATGTCAAGGTAGTGATGTATGTGAAGGCTCGCGGAGATGATTTGCGCGATAATCTGGAGAACAAGCAGTTACAGAAAACGTATGAGCCATGGATTTTTACCAATACCAAATTTTCTTCTGATGCCATAGCCTATGCATCATGTCAGCAAATTCGTCTTACCGGCTGGAATTTTCCACAGGAGCATAGTTTGGCCTCCATGATTGAAGAAAAGAAACAGTATCCCATTACCGTTCTCTCCAGTCTGGGACCCGACCATCGCCGCACGCTGTTTGAAAATAATTGCGTATTGCTCAGCGACGTGACTAAAAAGGGAAGTGCCTGTGAACGTTTGCCTCTTCCCAACGCAACCCGTCTTGAACTAGAAAAGGAAGTACAGTATCTAACGCATGAATAACATCGGTGACATAGCCGTTTTACTGCGCAGAGCCATTCTTGAATCTACTACCAGCGCGGGGTCGGGGCATCCCACCTCATCACTATCGGCCGTTGAGCTGATGGCAGTACTCTTTTTCGGCGGATTTTATCAATGTGACATTCGCAATCCAGACCGAGAAGAAAATGACCGCATGGTATTTTCAAAAGGCCATGCCGCTCCCTTATTATACGCACTGTATCACCTGGCGGGAGTCATCTCACATAACGAGCTCCTGACCCTGCGAGATTTTTCTTCGAATCTTGAAGGACATCCCAGTATGCGCTTTCCTTTTATTGAGGCAGCAACGGGAAGTTTGGGGCAAGGGCTATCAGTCGGTTTGGGTATTGCCCTTACTCAAAAAAAGGCAAAAACGTATGTATTATTGGGTGATTCTGAACTGGCGGAGGGGCAAGTATGGGAGGCTGCCATGTGGGCCGGTTACCGGAGAGTTGATACTATCGTAGCCATTATTGACGTTAATCGACTGGGCCAACGAGGCGAAACGATGGTTGGCTGGCGGCTGCAGGAGTATGAAACGCGCTTTGCTGCATTTGGGTGGCACACCATTGTGGTAGCTGACGGTCATGATGTTGATACGGTTCGTAAAGCGTATAGAGAAGCTGCCACCATTAAGCATAAACCAACGGTGATCATAGCCAAAACGGTAAAAGGCAAGGGTGTGTCAGTGTTTGAAAATCAAGAGGGTTGGCATGGTAAGCCGTTGAGTAAAAAAGAGCTGTTTATGGCACTTCGTGAACTGCCCATACCAGCGGGTGCGCGCGAAACGTATGACATTAGTATGCCTCCGGAACAGGCACAAACCCATGTGGTTCACTCATCACTAGTGACTCCTCATAGCCCGTATGCACTTAACAAGGAACTAGCCCCGCGCTATGCGTTTGGTGAAGCGCTCGTGGCATTGGGGAAAGAAGCGCACGATGTGGTGGTATTTGATGCCGAGGTTTCTAACTCAACGTATACCACTATGTTTGGACACGAATACTCCACTCGTTTTTATGAGATGTTCATTGCCGAACAGAATATGATCAGTGTTGCATCAGGTATGGCAACACGGGGAAAGGTTCCGGTCGTGGCAACGTTCGCTGCGTTTTTAACGCGTGCCTTTGATCAGTTGCGCATGGCTAACTACAGTAATACTTCTTTGATTGTTGCCGGCACCCACGTAGGTGTTTCCATTGGAGAGGATGGACCGTCACAAATGGGACTTGAGGATATTGCCATGATGCGCTCTCTTCCGGGAAGCACGGTTGTCTATCCGGCTGACGCAACGGCGAGCTATAAGTTGCTGTTTGAGTTATACGGTCAGCAGGGTATACGCTATATGCGCTTGGGTCGCAGCAAGGTGCCAGTGTTGTATGACTTTGATATAGAGTTCCCCCTCGGTGGGTTTCATACATGGGGAGATACTGAAAAAACTAACGATGTTCTCATTATTGCCGCCGGAATAACGCTACACGAGGCGTTGAAGGCACAGAAAGAACTTCTCGACGTCCATCACGTTCGGGCCTTGGTCATTGATTTGTACAGCATTGAACCCATGGATGAAGTGGGACTCATAGCATACGCACGGTCCGTGAAGTATGTACTCACGGTTGAAGACCATTATCCCGCAGGAGGGATTGGGGAAGCGGTGTCCCGTCGATTGGTGAATATACCCACACCGGTCTATTCGCTGGCGGTGAATAAAACGCCCCGCAGCGGTTCATCAGCAACACTCTTGGAATACGAAGGAATTGACGCGCGTGCTATCATACACGAAATTACCAGTTTACTGCACAGTAAGCATGGCGCATGATCACCCAGTCAGTGACTGTATATTTTGCAAAATAGTAGCACATGAGTTGCCCAGCCACATTATCTATGAGGACGCTGATTTTTTGGCATTTTTAGATATTTATCCAACCGTACAAGGGCATACCCTCGTGATTCCCAAAAAGCATGCGCGATGGGTATACGACGTTCCAAACTTTGGATCATATTGGGAAGCAGTGCTGAAGGTAACCCGTGCCATCCAGCGGTCATTACAACCAACATTTGTTAACTATTTTACGTATGGAGAAGTGCCGCATGCGCATATTCATATACTGCCTCGCTTTGATGATATTACGGATGTACCGCCCATTGTTCCACGGGATCAGATTACTGTAACGCAGGAGGAATTGGCTGAACTGGCTGCCCGTATTCGGAAATAACTTTTTTTTCAAATAGATTTTTCGATATGCTACAATAATTGCCTCATGCGCAATAATCATCCTTATGTATCGGTGGTGGTCATCAATGATTGTTCAGATGGCGGCACTGCTATGCGCCAGAATACCCGCATTAGCGCACTGACCGGTTTGCCTATTCAATTTGTTGGTATTGGTAACTATGCTGACCTTGAAGGATCGGGCCATATTATCGATGCATTGGATGCCTTCACGGATAAGCCGGGTATTATTGTTGCCAATGCCGCTCCCCGCCACGGACAAGGAAAAAAATGGCCGAACGGCAGTCCCTTTTGTTATTTTTTTGTTGATAAGACGTTGGTTGTGAGCACTATCCAGGGTTCGATTTTGGGCATGGTGCGCAAAATGAAGCTGGCAACTACTATTCATGTGGTTGATGTTCCGGAAGTAGTGGAGGCCATGAAAAAGGTAGGAATAGTTGACGAAGTAACAGTAAAGCGCATTGTCAACTCGCAGTTTCGGAGCTTTGATTTTGAACCACGATTAGTATCAATGATTATTGAGGGTCATGAAGTTCCGTCACACCCAACCCCCATAGAAGAATTGTCTCCCGGATCTATTGACGGTACTGTGTGGCACGTTGACAATTTTGGTAATTGCAAAACAACCATTTTGCCTGAGGATATTGGATTTGAACCCGGCAAAACCATGCAGACCAAGTTTGGTGATTTTCCCTGTTATGAGCGTCTAAAAGATGTACCCAATGACACCGCGGCCCTTACGATTGGCAGCTCGGGTTTTAAATCTATGCGTTTGGTTGAATTCATCATACAAGGAAAGAGTGCTGCACAAAAATATGGAGTCAAGACTGCAGACAAATTGATATAAGTGCTATACTAATACCAATATGTTTAATCAATCAGGGTTTAACATGGCTTCCGGCACTTTTTTTGGTTTACCTTCCTATGTTTTCATGATTATTACTCTGTGGGAATTGGTGTGGAAAAGCATGGCGCTGTGGAGGGCAGCACGCAATAATCAGCTCTATTGGTTCATCGCATTGCTGCTCTTAAACACACTAGGAATTCTACCGATACTCTATCTCTACGTCTTTTCAAAAAAAGGCAAAAAATAAATCCAGCAACTTCTTCTTGGTATAATTATCTTGACGCCGGGATAGCTCAGGGGCAGAGCAATCGTTTCATAAGCGATGGGTCGGAGGTTCAAATCCTCCTCCCGGCACATGAAAGGCTTTATTGAATTTATTCGTGAGCGTGGAGTCGTAGGACTGGCAGTGGGTTTCATTATGGGAAGCTCCCTTACCAAATTGGTGACGGCATTTGTTAACTCCATTATTAATCCCTTGGTTGGGATTTTGATGGGCAAAGCAGGAAGTCTTACCAAATTGGTTATTCCAGTGGCGGGGGCAAAAATTATGGTGGGGACATTTATAAGCGCTCTCATTGATTTTTTAATAATCGCAGTTGTGGTCTACTTTATTTTTAGAAAGCTTGGTTTGGAAAAGCTGGATAAGAAAAAAGAGGAAAAGAAAAAGTAATATCTGTTATGAAATCTTCATATATTGTGGTATTCGGATCGGGTGAATTGGCAAAGGTAGGCACTCAAACGCATACGGCCATTGCGAAGCAGACCGGCATGAAAGATCCTCGTGTAGTTATTCTGACGACGCCTGTTGGATTCCAGCCGAATAAAATTAATCTGGCGAACGAGATAAAAGACCATATGGAGAAAGCTCTGTATAATTTCCATCCGCGGGTGAGTATAGTCGATATACCTACTCGCAAGGAGGCTAATGATGAGCGTTTGGTATCTGCTGTATTGGGTGCTGACTATATATATTTTGGCGGCGGAAGTCCTACGTATTTGGTTAAAACACTTTCGGAAACGTTGCTGTTGAGACGGGTGGTGGAGGCGGTGCATAATGAGCGGGCTTCATTATCGCTTGCTTCGGCATCAGCCATAGCATTCTCGCGTTGGTGTTTGCCGGTATACGAAATTTTTAAAGTGGGTGAAGAACTGCATTGGGTAGATGGGCTCAATATTTCGTCATTGTTGTCGTTACCCACCACCTATTCTTTTTTACCACACCGGAATAACAATGAGGGTGGCACTAAACTTGACACCTCATATTGTTACATGGGCGTTGAACGGTTTAAGAAGTTATACGGATTATTACCGGACGCCGAAAAAGAGGAAGTGCTATATGGGATTGACGAACATACGAGTCTGGCTATTAATATACAAACCAATGAATGGCAGTCTTTTGGTAAAGGATCGTATAGCGATTTACATTTGACAAATACGGTATAACGTGTAGGATTGGCCTTAATATGGCAAAAACTAATAATTCTTCTTTCTCTGATATGATGAAAAAGTTGGATGACACCCTGCAGGAGTACTTGGTAAAAAAAGCTCCAGCGTTACCCGATAGTGTTAAAGAAGTCATTGTGTCTGTGGGACCATGGGTGATGTTGGTACTGGTGGTTATGTCATTGCCCTTACTGCTGTTTGTGTTTGGCTTAGGAGCGGTGGTTGCCCCATTTGCATTCTTAGGTGGCATTCATGCCGGCACCAGCTTTGGTGTAACTATGATTGTTTCATTAGCCGCATTGGTTCTCGAAATCATAGCCTTGCCCGGTTTGTTTAAACGCAGCATGGGTTCATGGCGCTTGCTGTATTACAGCACCCTGATTACGGCTGTGGGCAACTTGATCTCGTTCAATTTAGGTGGTTTGATTATCGGAACATTGTTATCGCTCTATATCTTGTTCCAGATAAAAAAACTGTATAAATAATCATGGGGTTTGACCCATATACTGCCCTCTGGGTTTCGTACTCTTCGTTATCTGATTTTAGTCAGTGTCCTCGCTCGTATTATCTGAAGAATATCTATCGTGATAAGGCCAGTGGTAAAAAAATTAAGCTGGTCAGTCCTCCGCTTTCAGTAGGACAAGCTGTTCACGAAGTCATTGAATTGTTGGC
>JANLHK010000126.1 GCA_024653645.1 Candidatus Roizmanbacteria bacterium
CTACGATTCGCCGTGGGATTTGCGCAAACCATCCATAGCCATTACGGTATTGACTGAGCTGCTATTTCCAAAAAAAAGCACAACCGCCTATAGGGCAGACAAACTGCTCCCGTCACTCATTACCCTAGCAAAAAAATATGGCGTATTGATTCGTACCAATACGCCGGTTGCTCATATTCGTATTGCCCATGAACAGGTAGTGGGCATTACGACGGCACAGGGAAGGCAATATGATGCTGATATTATTGTTTCTGACGCGGACTATCAATATACAGAAACTGATCTACTCTCCATTCAGGACCGTCAATATGCGCCATCATTCTGGAGCACCCGCCACTATTCACCGGCGGCCTACGTACTGCAGATGCAGCTGAGCGAAGGGATACAGAGCATTCCAGAGGTAAGCATGATACGCACTGATAAGAATAACCTTGTCTATCTGAACCGTCAGGAAAAACAGTTGGTTGCCGTTATGCCCATGCCCTTGGATGCCGTATATCGAGGGCAGCGGCAGGCACGTATGCGCCGTGAGATCATACAGTCCATTGAGCACACCTATACCCTACCTCATCTGAAAAAACATATTGTGCGCTCACAATCAGTGACGGGTACCGATAGTGCCAAGCGGTATAACAGCTATAAGGGGAATATCGCAGGATTGCGTCCAACCTTTTTCCAATCGGGATTGTGGCAACTGAATAACGACAGTCGAAAAGTAGATTACTTATATTTTGTGAATAGTTCTGACTCACTGATCAGCCCACTCTTGGTGTATAAACGGATTACAGATTATCAGGGCGAAGATAGCCGACGTTAACATTATGTACTACCCGCAATGCATTGGCAGGATAGAGCAAATATCCAACCCGCAACGGACGGTCTCCTAATTCGTCAATTATATCGTTCTCAATCGATTCAGTGGCAAAATATCCCAATAAATGACGCTCAAGTCCCTCAATTCGTCCTGATATTCTCGTTACTTCACGCTGATGCCATGTCTCTATAGAGCCATCTTCTGATTTCATTCTTTCATCTGCAATCCGTACTTTAAATTCTTTCGTTCGTTGTTTAAATTGTGCGAGCAGATCGTCAATACTCTGGTGGGTATGGGCATGTCTTATGTGTCCCACGTGATAGGGAATATAGTCTGCCCATTCAAAAAGGGCATCGGGCGCATCGTGTTTCCAGCGAAATGCAAGATTACCCTCAGGAGTAAAATAACAGGTGAAGTCATCTTCAGACTGATCAGTCTCCCGTTTATAATAGCCACCACTGGTGTTAATACCTCCTTCATAGTTTATGAGTTTACCGCGTGAACGTGACCGAATGACCTGTTCAACTGTTTCTGAAAAATGCTGAACAGCAACGCCGCGCATCCGCTCTTGTGCCTGATGTCTTTGCTCGACGGTTCGATAAGCTTTCTCGTTTAGCGGAAACACATCTTCCCATGAACCGGCACGGGCTAGAATGGGGCGTAATTTTTTTGGTTCTGGTAAATCGAATCCCCGTCTCCAACGTTCTTCCATTGCATGATTTACAACTTATAGTACAGGATTATATCACATTGATTTCCCAAATATTGAGTCCTATAATACTCAAATGTCAATTGATAATGGGGAACGTACCAGTGAACGTCTTGCGCTCTTGGGCTTTCCTTATGCCTGTACCCCCTATCCGACAAACGGTATTCTATCTGATGCACGAGCAACCGGTGAATGTGCCCATGATACATTAACCCTTCAATTTCAGCAGGAAGATGATTGCCAATTTATGAATGACCTTCTGCAAGCCGCAGGTACCTGGCCTCCTGACGCCAGAAGAGAGATAGTGCAGACTCCGCCTTACTTGCTACGCTTAGGAAACAAAATTGTTGTACCACTGGGATCATTTGTGCCGTTAGCCCAACATCGTTTACGGCAACAGGTTCCCGATATGTTTCCCCATGACTCAATCTTTTATACTTACGCTCCCGAATTTCATGACACCAGTCACTTTTCCTATTCAGCGTCAACTGCTCATGCTATCACCCAACATGCGGATCGGGTTGAAGATCAATCGATAATTGATTTTGGCAGCAGCACCGGTGTTCAATCCTTAGTTGCGCTTAATAATGGTGCTGCCTCCTGTACTATGATAGATGACAGTTCCATGGTGCTTCCGTTTATAGCCGATAACATGGAGCTCAATCATGTGAAGAAACCCTACACGGTTATAGTCTCTGATTTCACCCATCCATCTTTTATACCCAGCCTTACCCATCCGGAAGCCTATGATGTGGCCATTGCAAACATTGGCCCCCACGCTGCCTACGGAGGACCCCGTGGGGCGCAGCTCGGTGTTATTCGCTGCCTCGCACAGATGCCACGCGTGCATACGGCATTTCTGGGAGGGTATGATACGTTACGCCATAAAATAGGGTCCATTGATTACCGTATGAGTAATATTGGCTTTAAAAAACAAGCGGTGGTCGCAGTCGAAGGACAAGACGACGTTGCGACTCAATGCTACGTTTTTACCCGGGATGTTTCTTGAACACAGTCCACAGCCGTACATTATTAACGGCTCTACTCCTGAAAGGGAATCTCTGCCGGTACCATTTATGCTTCTGTCAAAAGGGAGTCGGCGCCCACTCAGTACGAAAGATGTCTTGCCATTCCATATACCACAAGACCTGAAGGAAAAAATAGGATTGGAGGCTTTCACTATTTCATTCCTCTCACAAGGATTTCCGACGTTTTACTCCTATGAAAAACCAGTATCACCCGTCGCCTATATGACGATACGAACTCACGCCAGTCAGCTTGCCCTTAACTGGGGACAGTACCTGAATACCGTTACCCACGAATACTCTATGCATATTCCCGCCTTGCCAACACTATTGAAACGTGACCATGAAGGCAACCTATGGCTGTGGGATAAAACCAGCGGGCTGTACTTTAACCCGTCGCTTACCTCATTCATCGGACAGGGATGGGAATTAGTGTTTACTGGAGGCAATAAAATATGAATACGTGAGTGTGGTGATATAGTACCCGACACCTATCTGAACAATAGATGCAACTATCTGAAGCGGTACCCATTTCCCCCATATAGAGTTCAATGCGGTTACTAACGTCAGGTAGGTAAAAAGAGTAACAACTATTGCCATATGCCGATAGGAAAAACTAAAACTATATTGCATCGATGCAAAAAACGACATATTTTTAATTGAAAAATAAATAGAGGTAAAAGTAAACATGGCAGCAAATATACGAAGAATAACAGCTGAGGGATGAAATACGCTATTCATGTTTGAAAATATGTTCGTCCATAGTGTAATAATTTCATTGCCGCTCATCTCATTGGCACTGAGCATTGATACCGAAGCCAAAGCCCCCACTCCAAACACCGCCATAATAATGAGCATTGGTTTAATCAATCGCTTTGCGTTTTTTAATACCACCGATTTCAATTCCGTATAACTACTTTTCTGTTTGGAAAGGAAATAGGGAATCGAAATACTATAACTCAGTGAGATTAAGGTAAGGCAGAGAGACAAGAATCCCACAAAAATATTTTTGTCGATAGCTGATGATAGATAAGAAAACGCATAACTCATGCCATCAAAAATAAACACTATAATCAATAGATCTAGGCGCCGTAAGGTAAGTTTAAATCCATCAACTGCCGCCGTATATACGTTCTTCATTGTGTCGGGACGGCGAGACTTGAACTCGCGGCCTCACGCTCCCAAAGCGTGCGCTCTACCATCTGAGCTACATCCCGATTACAAGGCTATTTTACCCTTTTACACCCCCGTATGGTATACTAAGTTTTTAATGGTGGAAAATAGGGAACTAAAAACTCCAACGTCTCCTGCATTTATGTTACTGGTAGAGATTCTTGCCCATCCCGAATTAGTAGATGGTCTCACCTGTGGTGCTCCGGTAGACCCACCCGATCTGGATAGCTCGCGCGCTCGCCCAACTCCTCGGACAAGTCCAAGGGAATATCTATTTCCTATTGACCCCCAATCACCCAGCAGAAGATCAGCATAATCCGCTTGTGGCCTGGAAGGGACTTGAACCCTTATGGTGTTTAACACCACAGCATTTTAAGTGCTGCGCGTATGCCGATTCCGCCACCAGGCCGTTTTTTTATTCTTACCCCTATGGGTAGGCTGCAAACTATGACAATTAGGACACAGTACTCGTAAATTTTCTAGTCGGTTGTCCATTCTGTCTCCGTTGATATGGTCAAGCTCCAAAGGCACTCGTCCATCAACTGATTCTTCTGCCCATCCGCATATTTCGCATTTTACTTCCTTTAATTTTGCTGCAAAAAGTCTCCGTTTTAATTTGAAACTCTGAAAGCTACTTCCTTGTACCAAAACCTCTTGCAACGATAACTTCTCCTTCCCAATACCTCTTAATCCTTTATTCCACGCCCTCCCGGTAAAATGCGAAGTATCAATATTATAGCTTTTAAGGTACGTTTGAATCTGATTATAGTTGCCCCCAGATTCCTTAAGATTAAGCAATTTTAACACTTGGCGAATGCTTGTTGCATTTTTTGTTGCTTTTCTTAACTGGTCTTCAGTCCATGATCGCTTTCTCATAACTCAAAGTGTATCATTTGGCAAACGCTTGAGCAATGGTATATATACGTCAACCATTTAATAAAGAACTTCTCAGTGCTATACTAGTAATAATGTCCCTGTCTTTCCGGATGCGACCCCAAACGCTCTCAGATGTAGTGGGTCAGCAGAACCTCATTGGACCCCATAAAATCCTACGCAGTATGGTTGAGGAAAAACGCCTCTTCTCCTTTATTCTCTGGGGCCCACCCGGAGTCGGCAAAACAACGTT
>JANLHK010000130.1 GCA_024653645.1 Candidatus Roizmanbacteria bacterium
AAATAAAAATAGTACCGTTCCGAAGGGCGGTACGTTGAAGACTTTATCACAGGCGATACCTAATGTCAACGACACCAGTAACGGAGCCAGTATTCGAAATGCCACATTAGATTGAGCTAACGCCTCAAATACAATTTTAATTTGAGAGTCCTTGGTAGTTCGACGATACTGAGGGGTTTCGCGAATGAAACGGTTACTCATACGCCTTTAACGATATAGCCTTGTCAATAAGCAGTGTTGTTCTGCCCTCTTTTTCCTGGACACTTCCCTTCACGAGCACCGGCTCATCAATCTTCCATATTTTTTTTGTCTGCACATATACCTTGGGAAACACCACCGATTCCACATCGGCCTGGTAATCTGACAGCGTGACAAACGCCATCGCATGGTTATCTTTCTTGGTTACCACCTCTTTAACCCCTTTAACCACCGCGCCCAACACCACATCCTTCATACCCGGCTTCAACTTTACCACTGATGTCGTTGATTTTTTCTGCAGTATGGCCCGGTATCGCTCAAGTACGTTCACCGACAGCGCAAAGCCGATGACCTCGCGCTCGTAGGCTAGAATATCCTGGTCATTACTCACCACCGTTTTCGGTAATATATCAACCGGATGCATGGTTGCATGTTCCACCTGTGGAACACCAGAAAACAAACCGAATTGTCCGCCATCCTCTTTGGTTTTTTGTGACTGGATATCCTTAATGATCTGCTCATAATACACACGCAGTTGCGTCCGATTTCCGAACGAATCAAAACAACCAGCTTTAATAAGGCTATCTACCGTTTTCTTGTTCACACGCCGCAAATCCACGCGCATAAGGAAATCCTTCAGTCCAGTGAAGGGACCGTCTTTACGGGCTTCTTCAATAGCCTCAATAGCGGCACCACCCACGTTCTTGATTGCAGCCAAACCGAACCGAATTGACGTATCTTCTATGGTAAATTCACGTTCTGATATATTAATGTCAGGCGGAAGCACGGCAATTTCCATACGCCGGCATTCGTTTAAGACCTGAATAATCTTCTCATCGCGCTGTGGCCCTGACGCTGATTCAAGCTCAGCCGTAATGAGAGCCGTCATAAACTCAACGGGGTAATGCGCCTTCACATACGCTGTCCAGTAGGCAATAGTAGCGTAGCTGACCGAGTGAGGCATGTTGAATCCGTAGGCTGCAAACTTTTCCATGAATCCAAATAGCTGCTCAGCTAATTCACGCTTATATCCATTCTTAAGGCATCCTTCAATAAACTTCACTTTCTCCTTTTTCATGAGCTCTTTCTTTTTTTTGCCCATGGCCATGCGCAAACTATCGGCCTGGGTCAGGGTGTACCCAGCCATGCGATGGGCAATTTCAGTCACCTGCTCCTGGTACACCAGGATGCCATACGTCGCTCCCAAGATTGGCTCAAGATCCGGATGTAGATAGGTAATGCTTTTCGGTTTTTTCTTGCCTTCAATAAACTGAGGAATCAGCGCCATGGGACCGGGACGAAACAGTGCGACCATAGCAGCAATATCAGTAAATCGATTGGGCTTCAGGTCTTTTGCCAAACTTTGCATACCGCGCGATTCAAGCTGAAACACGCCCACGTTATTGCCTGACGCGATCAACTCATACGTTTTTGCGTCCTCAAGGGGAATGTCTGATACTTTTATTGCCTTATGTCTTGTTTGTTTCACCATCTTTAAGGCATTTTCTAAAATAGTTAAATTGCGCAGTCCTAAAAAGTCAATTTTCATCAGTCCGACCGCACGTCCATCTGACACCGCATTCATATCAAGACAATACATATCGTACTGGGTAATGATTTTCCCTCCGCGTGCCTCACGCTGAATCGGAGTGTATTCGGTCAGCGGCTTATCAGCAACCACCACACCGGCGGCGTGCACTGACGCATGGCGCGAAACACCTTCCAGTTTTTTAGACACGTCAATCAGCTCTTTTACTTTCTCATTTGATGCATACAGTTCTTTCAGTTCAGGTGACTCTTCAAGAGCACGGTCAAGCGACATGGGAAATCCCTGCTTTCCTTGGGGAATGATTTTTGCTATCCGGTCTCCCTGTGAATACGACCAGCCCAGTGCACGAGCCACGTCACGCACCGCCATACGGGCTTCCATAGTTCCGAAGGTAATAATCTGAGCTACCTTATCCTCGCCATACTTGTTCATCACATAGCGCAGTACTTCATCACGACGCTTATCAGCAAAATCGATATCAATATCCGGAGGCGTTGGTCTATCAGGATTTAAAAACCGCTCAAAACGCAGGTTATGGTACAGCGGATCAATTTCTGTGATACCCAAAACATATGACACGAGTGATCCTGCCGCCGATCCACGTCCCGGGCCAACGGCTATTCCCTGTTCCTTTGCCCAGTTCACAAAGTCCTGCACGATTAAAAAGTATGTTGCGTATCCTTTTTTGACAATCACGCTCAACTCGTATGCTATACGATCTTTCATTTCTTGGGTAACTTCACTAAACCGCTCAGGAAGCCGCTGATCGACCAGTTTCCTGATCCAGGTTTCCACTGTTTCACCCTCTGGCACATCATAGGGAGGTAGGATCCAACGATCATGGGGAATAGTGAGATTGCATCGATCAGCAATCTTGACCGTATTTTCAATGGCTTCAGGTAGGTCAGCAAACTGTGCCTCCATTTCCTGCGCAGACTTGATATAAAAATCGGGGATGTCAATCATGGACATCGGACGCTCCGAATCAAGCATTGAACTTCTCGTTTGTATGCACATCAGCACTTCCTGGGCATAGGCGTCGTCCTTTGCCACATAGTGGGCATCATTAGTAGCGACCAATCCCAGTCCGTATTTTCTCGAGAAGGCTATCAGTTTTTTTTCAAGCTTTGGCAGCTCCGCTATTCCGGGATGGCGTTGCAGCTCAATATAGAAATTCTCTTTGCCAAAAATGTCAATAAAAGTCTGTATCCATTTCTCAGCATACTCAGGCTCATCGTTGAGAATTGATTTGGCGATAATGCCCGACATACAGCCCGAAAGCGCGATTAATCCCTTGCTGTGTTTTTTTAACAGTTCTGCGTCAGCGCGGGGCTTATAATGAAAACCCTCCAGGTGGGCGTATGACACAATCTTCATGAGGTTTCTATATCCTTCAAGATTAGTGGCCAATAACACCAAGTGATACTGATCATCACCCATTTTTTTCTGCTTATCAAATCGCGACTCCCGAGCGTGGTAAATTTCACAACCCACAATGGGCTTGAGCCCTTCGTCAATGGCCTTCAGGTAAAACTTAAACGACCCATACATGGCGCCATGATCAGTGAGCGCTACGGCCTTCATGCCCAGTTCACGCACCTTTTTGGTAAGATCTTCCAGTTGGGACAGCCCGTCCAGTAACGAGAACTCCGAGTGGGTATGAAGATGCACAAAATCTGCCATTTCCGTTATCTTACCGCAGATGAGGTTGACAGTAAAGGCAAAAGTTGGGACAATGATGGATATCATGTCAGACCGCACATTTCGCGTTGAGGTAACAGCCCGAACGATACTTTTTACGGTTTCTATTATTCTCCTTCTCTATACCTTCTGGTTTATACGGGGTATTATCTTTCTGTTATTTGCTGCGTTTACGCTCATGTCAGCCCTGCGTCCCATCGTGGATCGTCTTGAGGGGGTAAAAATTCCCCGTATTGTAGGAGCTGTTGCGGTTATGATTGCCTTTGTCAGCTTACTGAGTTTCTTAATGTTTAACGCCATTCCACCCTTGGTGGTACAGATGAGTGAATTTTTTATCTATGTATACAAGCAAACTGCTCATGCGCTGTTGCAGTATGGACAGGAGTTGTCTCTGGAAGCCTTCTTTAAAACTACCAACCTGCCCCAGGTTATACCGAATGTAACCACGATTGTGACTGATGTATTGGGCGGCGTATTGGGTAACATATTCAGTTTCATTTCCCTTATCTTCTTTACCGTATACCTCTTGGTCGATATTAAACACCTACGCGATGCACTGGGACGTTTTTTGTCACCCGGCCAAACCAAGGCCACTATGGAAACCGCAGCCTCCATTGAACAAAAATTAGGAGCATGGGTACGGGGCCAAGCGGTGCTTATGATCATAATCGGCGTGTTCACCTATATTGGTCTTACGATCGTGGGTGTTCCGTATGCGCTCCCTTTAGCTATTATTGCAGGATTCCTTGAATTATTTCCCTATATCGGGCCCATTCTATCCACGATTCCCGCGTTTTTTGTCGCGGTTAATACCTCATGGCTCTTGGGTGTAGCCGTGATTGCCCTCTATCTTATTGTGCAGCAACTGGAAAACAACGTGATTGTGCCGGTGGTTATGAGGCGTGCCGTCGGAATCCCTCCGTTATTTGTACTGCTGTCATTAATGATCGGGCAGAAATTATTTGGATTTGCTGGAGTGTTACTGGCCGTGCCCATTGTTGCTGCTGTCACCATCGTCATTCAAGAAGTCTTCAAATACTCAACCACTCAAAAAACTATAGAATAAACTATAGGTAAGTGATAAAATAGTCTTGCAATTTTAATATAGGTTACTATAATTGCGTTTCATTGAAATGAAACGCATACCAATGACCAAAATCAGTACGCCTCGCATCTGCATATTCGGCCCCGGTGTTGTGGGATACGCGACCGGTAAGGCCCTCGTAGAAAAAAAATTCAAGGTCGGTTTTATTGGCAGAAGCCAGGACAAAATAAGAAAACTTCGGGACGAGGGATACTGGGCCTATACCTTTGAAACATTCCCTGATCATTCATTTGATTTTGATATCAGCTTTCTGACGATCGCCACTCCCACCATTAAAGGAAAAATTCAACTGCAAGGGATCAAACAGGTCGCTCGATTCATTGGGGAGCGCCTTACCATGACCAATAACTACCATGTTATTGTGGTAAAGAGCACCGTGGTGCCCGGAACGACTGAAAATATCGTGATTCCACTGCTGGAAAAATACTCGGGGAAAAAGGTGGGTAAAGACTTTGGCGTATGCATGAATCCGGAATACCTTCGCGAAAAAACTGCCGTTGAAGACAGCCGCAAACCATGGATGGTACTGATTGGTGAATACGATAAAAAATCGGGTGACTTGCTGGCAAAAGTATGGAAAAAGTTTAAGTGCCCCATTTACCGCTGTTCCATTAAAGAGGCTGAAATGCAAAAATATGTCCATAACCTATATAACGCAGTTAAGATAGCGTTTTTTAATGAAGTGCGGGTTATAGCCCGCTCTATGAAGGCTGACGCCGACACGATCTTCAAATACACTGCTCTGAGTTGCGAAGGTATTTGGAATCCCAATTATGGCCTTAAGGATTTTGGTCCCTACAGTGGGAGCTGTTTACCGAAAGATACTCAGGCATTCCACGAATTCTCACGAAAAAACCATTTTCATGACGATGTCCTAAAGGCAACCATAAAAGCAAACACTCGTTTACTGTCAGCAAAAGGAAAAACAGAAAAGGAAGTTTTGGGAACATCACTCTAACAAAGACATAATGGACTATTTGTTTCTCGTACCGCTGGGGTTTATAGGGTTGTGGCGCTGGGGTGTATGGGGATCAAAAAAAATTGTTGCCTTGTTTTACCGACCCTTTATCAGCAATTTCACGGCAAACGTCAGCGTTATCACTCCGGTATATAACGAAAACCCCCGTATATTTCTGCGGGCACTGCAATCATGGAAACGAAATAAACCCAATGAGATTATTGCGGTCATTGATTACAGCGATAAACGGAACATTGCCGTATTCAGAACATTCAAAAAAACCTGTAAAGGCGCACGCCTGATTATTACCAAAAAACCGGGCAAACGACCCGCGCTTGCTGATGGCATTCGCATAGCCAAAGGTGAAATAGTGGCACTCGTTGACTGCGATACGATTTGGGCCCATGATGCACTCAAGCACGCCCTGATGCCGTTTATAGATAAAAAGGTGGGTGGCGTTGCACCAAAACAAAGCTTGTACAAACCCTCGACATTCGCACAAAAGTTGTTCAGTATCAGGCTTGAACAACGGTACTGGGATGATAGCCCATTCTTAAGCTTTGCCATACAACGACTGCAGTGTGTATCAGGCAGAACCGCCCTCTACCGCCGTAAACTGCTCATGCCGTTGCTGAAACCATTTCTGAACGAATACTTCTGGGGCAAACAGGTCATTAGCGGAGAAGATAAACGGTTTACCTATCTGATGGAGGCAAAAGGATATAAGGCCCTGTACCAATCAACCTCACAGGTGTATACCACCGGTACCGAAACTATTGATACCTATCTGAAGCAGCAGACCCGCTGGATGCGCAATAGCTGGCGATCAGATTTACGCGCCCTTAAAGAAGGGTGGGTGTTTAAGTACCCGCTGTTTGCCGCTTATCTTATGGATCGGGCTGTTCAACCGTTTACCCTCATACTGAGTCCTATCTTTTTTATCTCTGCGCTTCTGCTGGGCTTCTGGAAGGCAGCTCTGGTTATTTTAGTATGGTGGCATATGAGCCGCGTTATAAAAATGTACCCCCACGTGCGTAAGTACCCCAAAGATATCGTGCTACTGACTCCCTATATTTTCTTCGGCTTTATCCAAGCCTACTATAAATTATTTGCCCTGTTAAGCCTTAATGAACAGGGCTGGATTACCCGTTGGGACCAGTCACGCTTACAACGATTTTCATTTGTCCATCGATCACTGCCCCACATTGCCGTTGCCTGTTTAATGCTGGCCTTCGGGTTCCATATCTACACCGTCACCAAACACGATTACTATGCGCCCCTCTTGCGCCAACAGCAACTGGTTGCTCAGGCATTCACCACCAATACCCAACTGGCACAGGCAAATAGTGATGTAAAAATTCTGGGCGCTTCGACCGGTACTAAAAATCTTAAGGTGCAGCGCTATGTGGTGCAGGGGTATGAAAGTATGTATGGCATAGCTGCCCAATACGGCATTTCAGTCGATAGCCTTATCTTTGCCAATGCTGGACGGTTAAGCTACTATGATGATGTGGTGCCGGGCCAAGTCCTCACCATCCCCTATCCAGAATTTATTCCCGATTATAACTTTCAATTTATGGATGATAGCATGGATCTGCCGTATCTCTATACATTGAATCTTAAACCAAAAGGCCCCTACGATATCCATGGCAGAAACCAACGGATCGATCTCGCAACCCTCCAAACCATTATCGGCAAAGATAATATTGTCGAAGTGGCACCCAAAATCTGGGTATTGAAAAAAACCATAGAACTGCAGCCCGGAACGATGCTGGTGTTAGATAAAGAAGAAGTAACCTGGTTGCGGTTGCTGAGCACCGATAAGTATATCGCCTCAATTCGGGCATTCAGCGCCGTGGTTCAGATAAATGGGGTAAAGGTCACCTCGTGGGATCCATCAAGCAAGACCTATGACACGAACTACGAAAACGGCAGAAGCTACATCTTTGTTAAAGATGCATCTCGCATGGATATATATAACTCTGAACTGGCGTACTTAGGCTATCCCCGACCGCTCGAGGGCCAGTACTCAACCTACGGCGTTTCATGGAAGATGAGCAATAATAAGCTGGCGTCGACCAGTTTGAGTGGTGAGGTAAAAAACAGCAAGTTTCACCACAACTATTTTGGCGCCTACACTTTTGGTGCCACCGGCATGGTGTGGAGCAAAAACAAGTTTTATGAAAACGTTCGCTACGGACTGGATCCGCATGACGATTCAAACGGATTTCTGGTTGAATACAACGAGTTTTACAATAACGGATCTCACGGCCTTATTTTTTCCAAACGCTGTATGTATAACGTGATTCGCAATAACCTCTCGTACAATAACCGTCTCCACGGGATCATGTTGCATGAACAGTCAAACTTTAATACGATCGCCAACAACACCCTGTATGGAAATACCGATGGTATCTCACTGCACAGCTCCTATCAAAATACCATTCGCAATAACCAGGTATATGAAAACAAGCACGGTATACTGGCATATAAGGTTGCC
>JANLHK010000132.1 GCA_024653645.1 Candidatus Roizmanbacteria bacterium
GGCAAAGAAAGGGAGGGCGCTATATAAGTAATGTTCATAAAAAATACCATTCAATAAAATCACACCTGAATAAAATCCCATAATGCCATGCATCCCTATATATCCGCCTATCGCTAGAATTCCGTATTGTTGATTCTTCTTATACAGCCACCAGAGCAAGCCAATGAATAGCGCCTGCGTGGTCACGAACCATACGGTCCAGTGACTGATAAGTGAGGTCACAATTTTTACCGTGGATTCATCTCGTTCCATATGCAAATTAAATGGGAACAGCAATACTTGCCAATAAAAAAAATAATTTCTCAAAAACGTTGCAAGACGTACTATCACAGAGGTTGAATATGGGGTATCTCCCCACGTTTCATAGCTGGTAATAAACTCAAGAACAGTAAAGCGGAGTAATAAATATACAATGGCTATAAGCATATGGGGCATATAGCGCTTCAGTGCGTGGATTAATTGAGGAGAAAAACCGTATTGGATTAGGCTCAGGGTAGGAAAAATCGCAAAAGCAAGCAGCCCTGACTCTTTCGATAGTAAAGCGCATATAAAAAAGAAGGTGCTTACTAAAACAAATCTTGTTTCTCTTTTTTGGTTACATAAAAAGGAAAGAAGCAGGAAAAACATGAACATCATATCGGATCTGCCGCTCACATACGACACCGCTTCCGTCTGAATCGGATGCAGCAAAAAAATGAGGGTTGCCCCCAGTGAAAATGCCCAGGATATTCGTATGCTTCGCATAACCAAATACACCATCACGCCCGCAGCAATATGCCACAGTATATTCGAAAGGTGAAAAATGAAAGGGTTAAATCCAAAGATTGCATGCTCAAAGGCATAGGTAGTTAACTGGAGAGGGCGGTAATAGTTTGATTTTTTCCCACGGCCTGCAGTGGCACTGTCGGTAAAAAATTTCTCTACATTAAAATCTGCGACATGCTTGTTTGCGAATACAAAGTCTTCATCATCCCATAAGAAGCCGCCAAAAAAACTGGGAATATATACAACAAACGTTATCCCTATTAATACCAGTAGTGTGTGATGCTTGATAAAGGAAATGATTTTTTCCATATTTAGAGAATAAGCATCGTATCACCCAACGAATAAAAACGAAATTCATGCTGTATTGCCATATGGTATAACTCTACCAAATGATGTGGTGCGTGTTTATCCTGCAAGAATGCTTCTACTAACATCATGAGAGAGGACTTGGGTAAATGGAAGTTAGTAATCAGGTGTCGCACATAGGCAAAATGGTACGGTGGATGAATAAAGATGTCAGTGGTACCTGTGGGTTTCTTTTGAACAGCGTATGATTCAAGAGTACGAACGACGGTGGTACCAACCGCCGTAATATCTGATGCCGCTGATAACATCTGTTGAGTAGATACTGGAATATCGTACCATTCCTCATGCAGTTTATTTTCTTCAATATGTTTCTGAGTAAGGGGTGCAAAGGTGCCCAATCCTACCAGTAAAGAGATATGGCTTTTCTGTATGCCTTTTTTTTCCAACGTTTTAAAAACCTCATTCGTAAAATGCAGACTGGCGGTCGGGGCTGCAGTCGCTCCACCTGCAGGCAGTGGCTGTGCAAATATAGTTTGATACCGATCCTTCATACTGGCCGGTGATAATGTGGTATCGCGAAGGTATAAGGGAATGGGCATAACACCATCCTTGTTTAGTAAACCCATAAGCGCTTCTCTGGTCAGGTGCAACGACACTATAAAGATACCTGATTCGCTGTGTTTAACTACGGTACCGATAACCTTTTCATTATGCAGTAACGTATCGTTTATCGTGATCTTTCGATCAACCATCATCCGTATTTCATTTGATTTCTGTTCGGGTTCATTAACTAGAAACAAACAAACCACTTTGCCGCCCGTTTGCTTATGAAGAGTTATGCGGGCGGGGGTAACTGATGCCGTATTACATACCAAGTGACTTTTTGCTGGTAGGTAATCAGCAATATGGCGAAAAACATCAAAAGTCACTGATCCTGTTTTTGTGTCATATACCAGTAACTTACTACCATCCCGCTGCTGAACGGGTTCTTTTGCAATCAGTCGATCAGGAAGATCGTATGAATATAGGTCTCGATTTTTCAATGAGGATATTGTAGCAAACCGCGTTCTGCCCATTGACAAAGTATGCGTACTTTACTACACTTCGTAGGTACCAATGGTTAAAAAAACAAACAAGAAAATCCTCGAGAGCATTTCTAAAAATCTGTCTTTCTTAAAGAGTATTACGATCAATCAAGTACTCGTAGTGTTATTGATTGGTGCTTCTTTTGTTATTGGAATGCTGTATACGAAACTGCAATATCTAGAAAAAGGCGGTGTACCGTCACAGGATATTGTTGGTGCACAAGGACAACCCGCTCCCTCTGGCCCTCCTCCTAAAGTAGAAATGGGATTGGGACAATATCCGATAAAAGGTGATAATAATGCAAAAGTAGAAATTGTTGAATTCGCTGATTTCCGCTGTCCGTTCTGCGAGAAATTTTACCAGGAAACCATGAAGCAAATCATTACTGACTATGTTGATACCGGTAAGGTAAAACTGGCCTATCGTAACTATGCATTCCTCGGTCCCGCTTCAACCGTAGCAGCAAATGCAGCGGAATGTGCCCATGAGCAGGACGGGTTCTGGGCCATGCATGATTGGTTGTTTGAAAATCAACCACCCGAAAGCGATACTACTTTGTATACCGTGGATGGTATGACCGAAGCAGCAGCAGCAATTGGACTTAATACTGAACAATTTAGATCATGCTTGGAAGCAAACAAATACAATGACCGCGTTGACAAGGATATGCAAGAGGGACAGGCAGGCGGAGTGAGTGGAACACCAACGACCTTCATTAATGGAGTCGCTATCGTAGGCGCGCAACCTTATGCAGCGTTCAAAGCAGCAATTGATGCCGAGCTGAATAAATAAAGTGTTACGCGATTCTGACTGATCCTACAATAGCCTGATGATCACTTATACCCGACACCACTTTAGCGTCACTGATGGTATAGCCACGGCTTGAAAACAGTCCATCAACCACATAAGGCAAGGGCCCGGCACGATGAAGCTGAGGATCAATGGTGGTAGTTACGTTGGATGGAATATTGTCAGTATAGCATTGTGCGATTTTCCCCCAAATAGAACCCCCTCGCGGCGCATTAAAATCACCGCATAAAATACACTCAGGTAGGGTAGACAGCTGCGCAAGCATGTTCTTCGCATCAACTTCTTGCCGCTCTATCACGTGCCCATCAGGGGACCAAGTAAAATGAGTATCGGCAAACGTATACGTATCACCGTTTTTTTCAACACGAACTGCAAGCACCATATGATTGTTTGCATACGGGTCCCGCTTTTCACCAGCTTGAGTGACGGGCAACACATCTTTGTCGCCCGCATAATACAATACCCACGTTTCAAGAATAGGAAGGTTGGTTGCTATCGCTATGCCTTTAACACCATGTCCCACCACCTGCTTCATCGGAACAAATACCAATTCCATATTAAGACTCTCTTTAAGATGGTCAACACTTGATTGCATCACTTCTTGCAAACACACTACGTCAGGCTGTTCTTGCTTGATAAACGGAATGATTTTATCCAAGTGCTTGTCGCCCTCAATGTTGATCGAAACCAATGTTATCTGAGAATTCATAGTGTTATAGTATACCAATCCATGCACAAGCAAATAACGGTCATTCTGGGAGTGTGCGTTAAGAACAATAAACTTCTTCTTATCCAACGCCATGAACCTGAATGCCCTGACGCCCATATGAAATGGGAGTTTCCCGGAGGCAAGTTCGACTTTGGCGAAACTATTGAAGAGGCAGTTATACGGGAATGTAAAGAGGAAACCGGCATAGCAGTTGCTATTAAAACACTGCTTCCGTATACCCAAGTATCGTATTGGAACTACCAGTGGGGGACACAACAAACATTATTACTCTTTTACCTTTGTGAGTTTATACGGCAAGAAAAAGTACAGAAAGATCATCATGTCAACACGATGCAATGGGTCCCTTTACCAAAGGTGCATCATCTGGAAACACTTCCGGGTATTAAAGAAGTATTAGCGTATCTATAACGTAATCAATTTTTCTTTTGCTGACTTCGGTAGTCGCTTGAGCTGCGCCTCACGACGCATGGCCTCGGCCCGTGTTTCGTATTTTTCCTGGTACACTAATGTCAGTGTTTCAAATGATCGTGTATATTTTGCCGCCTTTGATTTCTTATCGAAATGTTCTTTCAATCTTCGTTCTAGATTATTCGTTTGACCGATGTAGAGGGTATTAGCTGATGTTCGGAGAATATAAATGTAGAACATTATCTACATTGTAGCAATCATTCCTCTGCCAGTAATTCTTTTATTTTATCAAGTAATTCATCAAACTGAATATCACTTTTCACAAAGTAATATGATGGTTTGCTGCTTACGATCTCTGCAATTATTTTATCGTCGGGCTCAAGGTTAGTAAGTACAATTATCTGTGTCTTTTTACCCACCTCTTCTTTACGAAGTTGATTAAGCATCGCCATCCCATCCATCACCGGCATTCTAATATCAAGCAATATGAGATCGGGGTTTTCAGACTTTGCCTTTTCAAGTCCTTTTTTCCCATTAATTGCCTCTATAACCTCATAGCCCCGTTCGGTTAGTTGAGCATTGAGAAGTTTTAAGTATGCCAGCTCATCTTCAACGATCAAGATTTTTTTCATTTTTGAGAAAAGGGTAAACTAATAGTAAATGTTGAGCCTTTATCTTCAGCACTTTCAACCGATATTTTTCCTCCCCAACCTTCTACATACGATTTGACGACATACAGACCTAAGCCTGACCCCTCCGGATTGTGTCCAATAGCTTTTTCAGATCGGTAGAACTTAGTATACAGAGATTTTTTATCCTCCGCTGAAATACCAATTCCGGTATCCTTTATGATGATAACTAACGTATCATCCTGTTTATCGACAGTCACTTCAACTTTTCCCAAAGCGTTGCTATACTCAATTGCGTTCGTCAGCATATTTTCAAGCATTTCCTGCATTCTCAGAGGATCTATCACCATAGTCGGCAACTTTTGTTGCTTTATAACTAAGTTGATAGTTACCTTATTCTTTTCAGCTATGATGTGCATTGCTTTTACAACATCTTTTACTAACTGTATCATATCAGTTATTTTAGGCATATCCCTTACTTTTCCTTGATCGATACGGGATATGGATAATAATTCACGTACAAGAACCAGTAATCGTTCGTTGCATTTATATATTTCATTCAGATAGTCTTTTGCAATTTCAGGGGCCTTATCAATATATTGTTCATCTTGAATTGCTCCTATATACCATTTCGCTATTCCCAAAGGAGTGCGCAACTGGTGTGAAGCTAAAGATACAAATTCACTTTTTGCCTTATTGATCTGTGATTCACGAGTGATATCTCGGATTATCTCTACTAGTCCTATTATTTTTCCTTTTAATTTAATAGGAGTTGAGGTTATCGCCAAAGGTGATCTTGTTTTATCCCTTTTGACAACGTAATAAGTCGCTTTGTTTATTTCGCCGGAAAGTAATGCTATGCTCGTAGGCCGCTTATCAAGCGGTATCAGGTCTCCCGCTTCATCTTCTAGGGGTAGATCCGTTATCTTTTTACCCCTTAGTTCTTTGATG
>JANLHK010000133.1 GCA_024653645.1 Candidatus Roizmanbacteria bacterium
TTGCTTCTTCTGGGCACCAAAATACACAATACAGTCCGCGTCGGTGTTCTTTTTCTGTGCAGTCACGGATATATCAATAACCTTAATGCCCATACCCTCAATCATGCGGCCTATCCGTTGGGCGGCTCCATAATAGGTACTATCCCCTATTTCCAAACGCACATTATTCGTCAGATCAATGGACGGCCAGTACAAATACCCTTTGAGCACCTGATCAAGCTTATCGCTGTCATAGCGCAATCCATCGGCCTTCTTTGGTGGGGCGGTAGTAGCAGAACTGGCATCAACAAACAGCAGTTTATCATTACGGGACCGCAGGATGTTCGACAATATAGAGCCGTCAATACTGTTGCCCGACGATATACGATACGATCCTCCGACCCAGGGCAGTAACCTTCCCCGCTCCCGATAAAAGAAGGTCACAAATGAGTCCGATGCTGTGGATAGCGTACTCGCTGAACGGGGGGTTACGACAAAGTCAACCGGAGCCCCTACCAACTCCTCAAAGGTACGCCGCACCAATGCGCCCTTTTTTTTCTCAATGCTGTCAAGCAACAACACGCTGCCAAACGGATACCATTGATACCCACCCGGCACATATACCCGTGCACGAGGATTAAACCATATGACCGTTACGATACTGGAATGCTTGTTGTATGACACGACAAACGGATGGGTCGTATAGACACCCACCGTAACCCGTTCACGATTCGATAGTAATGATGAGGTGGCAATAAAACGCCACACGATAATACCTATAATGAGGATGCCGAGACTCAGCCCGATCAGTAGCGGTTTGCTCTGCGGTGATTTATTCCTTTTGTGCACAAGATATACAATACAGGGTATACGGGTTAGATGAAAGTCTATCCGTATCAATCATCTTATTACAATTCTTACAAAACCCGTACGTACCCTTCTCAATGCGCATGAGCGCCGCTGCAATGTCCTTCTTTTTTTTCTGCAAAGTTTCGGCGTGAGCAACCGCTTGTTCATGCTGCACCTCTTCATTAGCGTCTTCGCCCAGATCCGAGCCATTGGTATGATCAGGATCACGGAATGGGTCGGCTCCGTTTATCTGTTCCAGTCTTTTTTCTAATGTCTGTTGCTCTTCAAGAAAAAACGCCTTGATGTCTTTTAATACATCTTTAGGATAGCTTTGATCTTTCATGGTGTTTTTTAAAAACTATTAATTGTTGCGTGTGACTCCAGTGGCAAACCACACGGCACTGATAAGGGCTAATCCTCCAAAGGCCAGTGGCTCTATAGGAGGCGCTTCTATCTTACCAGCAAGCATTACACTATACCCAATCCATGAAATAAATGCAACGAATGACAGTATGAACAGTACAGCAGGAAACAGCGCCCGTTCACGGATCTTTGCGGTACGCTCGAGCTTCAAAATAGAGCTCATTACAAAGATAAATAGCACGTACAAGGCACATACGACCAATGGGGCCCATGCCAAATCTTTGGCCGCCACCAGGAATGCATGAATAGCTAGCATGGATAAAAACGGAACAGCCAAGCGCTTGATAAGATCCACAAACGGTACTTTATGGCGCAGGCACAGGGTAAACAATCCGCCAAAGAAACCAAGGTATATACCCAGCAATGAAAACCCCGGAAATACATAGACGATAAGGAAGTTAAAAAAAGTGAACTGGAAGGGTGGGTTTTCAAGGAGGAAAAAGAACAACCGACCAATAATGAGCGCAAGAAGTGAAGATACAAACACCATATCAAACACCTCCTCTTCCTTAAATGAGGTGCGCCGTAGCTCGCGCCATAGCATAAACAGCGCAATCAAGACCGATAGTGCGGTCAGAATGCCGTACCCGTGCACAAATAGCACGGTTCGTGCTACTTCTAAGCCCTTTTGTAGTGCCTGCATAGCTCTTTATTCTACACTGTTGCATGATAGAATGTAAAAGATTTAACAGTATGTTACATCGAATATCCAGCTATGCTGGAGAATATTTGCGGGGGTAGTGGAGCGGAATGGAAGATTGAGCGGAGCGAGACACGGTTTAAAATGCCAGAGTGGCGGAATTGGCAGACGCGCACGGTTTAGGGCCGTGTTTCCGTAAGGAAGTGTGGGTTCAAGTCCCACCTCTGGCACATGGGTATTGCGTTCATCATCTTTGTGTTTTTTTTGCTTATTGCCTACTTTTTTCTTTCGCGCACCGCCTCCCCCGTTCCCTACTTTCCTTCAAATCAAAAAGATATGAATGCTATTGTTGATTATCTGAAACTCCGTAATAACCATACCGTTATTGATATGGGTGCTGGTGATGGCGCCGTTATCTTTGCCGCAGCAGATTATGCCCAGCGACACAGCCTAAACACCCGCCTGATTGCCGCAGAAATTAATCCGACACTGCTGGGGATTCTGTATCTGCGCCGTTTGCTTCACCCCTATCGCGCACATATTAGTATCATGTATGCAGATATGTTCCACTATCCATTTTCAAAAATTGCTACCACCAAAACCGTGACGGTGTTTTACTACATCTCACCCTGGCTGCTACAGCAAGCCTATGGCCACATCACGCATGAGTTGCCCAAAGCCCGTATCGTAAGCTACTTCTACCCCCTGCCCCATAAAAAACCCTCAAAACAAACTAAAGGTGTGCACCAGTTGTTTGTCTACTCCGCATGATTCCACTTATGGAATTTTTCTCGCTGCGGGGGTTCAGTGTGTATGCCTGGATCGTGTTTGGATTGGTACTACTTACGCTTGAAGGCAATAAAAGGATCAGTATTGTGCACGCCATACTGGCAGCGGGCATTACGGGTTTGCTCACGCATGCCATCAAAACACTCACTGAAATTCCCCGGCCCTACAATGGCTACCTATGCCCTTCAGACTTTACCTTCCCCTCCATGCATTCCTCCATCGCATTTGCTTTGGCTACCGTATACGCATATCACCATCCCCGTCTGGCTTGGCTTGCGTATGCACTCGCATTGCTGGTATCGTACTCGCGGATATTTCTGCGCTGCCACTATGGCATTGATGTGGTGATGGGTGCACTGCTCGGGTTTATTATCGCCAGCGCTATAGTAAGAATATACCGTCCTGGTAAATCAGCTTAGTGGTGCCGTTTTTCATAGTCGCCTCCACACGGCGGCGTGAGGTTGCCATAATATCAGTGTGCTCCGGTGATTCGTTAAAGCCCAAAGCTGCCCAATCCTTGTCCTTCATCGCTCCCACATTACCGGTATACGCGTCGTGGTAGGAGGTTCCCAAAGCCAGATGGGTATTACCCCACTTCCCGCCAATGTTTTCGTCATATAACGTATTGGCCATAAACGCCGTAATGCGCGAGTAGCGTTTATCGGTGAGTGAATATTCCCCTATTTTGTCAGCATTTTTTTGCTTAATCAGCTGCTTCAGCAAGTTTTCATTTTTTGATGCAGAGGCGTGCACGACGCGACCCTTTTCAAAACGCAACGTAATATCTTT
>JANLHK010000006.1 GCA_024653645.1 Candidatus Roizmanbacteria bacterium
ATGAGCGCCTATCAAGGCACCGTTCTGCCCCCCATAGACATGTGGTATGCCGGGAAAGTTATTAACTACTACTACTTTGGCCATTACCTGACGGCACTCCTTTCGAAAGCTGCTGGCATTTCTCCTGTTATCTCATATAACCTGATGCTGGCAACCATTGTGGCGGTTTCCGTTACTGCTACCTACTCACTGGGGTCTAATCTGTACCAGCTGCTGCTGCAGAAATCAAACAGAACCCTGGCAGCGGCATCGGGCATACTCAGCTCATTCATTCTTAACTTTGGCGGCAACTTACATACCGTATACCTGTTTACCAAAGGGTACTCTGATGACAACCCCGTACCTTTTTGGCAGATACTCAGTAGTTTTAATCCCACTCAGTACTGGTATCCGCGCGCAACCCGATTTATTCCCTTTACGATTCATGAGTTTCCTTCGTATTCTCACATCGTCGCGGATTTACACGGACATGTTGTTAATATCATGCATGTCCTATTGATCTATGCTCTGTTTCTTGCCTTACTGGCACCTCCATCAAAAAATCATGCTGAAAGAAAAGTGATTCTTTTTTTCCTGGGACTGTTTCTTGCCATATCCTACATGACCAACGCTACTGATTTACTGGTATACAGCGCGCTCGCATTTCTCGTGCTGACGGTTACCTATATCAACCTTAAGGCGGTATTGATTCGCTTTATTCCATTACTGTTGGGCACGGTCCTGCTCATCATTCCCTTTGCCTCACGCTTTATACAATTCTCAAACAGTATCGGAATTAATTGTGCGCCGGCCTTTTTGATTAACAAACCAATGGGGCTTTTTATAGCTGAGCCTGATAAATGCCAAACCAGTCCTTTTTGGATGCTTGCTATTCTATGGGGATTCTTTTGGTGGGTTGGTAGTATTTTTTTTATTTGGCACTTTTTTAAAAAAGCCATTGCCACTCATACTAATTACCGCTACTTCATTTTTTTCACCTTCACCTTTTCGATTATTTTGACGCTGATAGCAGAGTTTTTCTACTTTAAGGATATTTACCCCAACCATTTTAGGGCCAACACCATGTTTAAGCTGGGATATCAAGCCTATATGCTGATGGCCATTGCCAGCGGACCCATCATCGTTTCGTTTATACATTCCATAAAGTCGCGCTTTACCGTGGTATCAACCATAACCGCTTTCATACTAATCATTATGCTGTGTTTTGTGGGTATATTTTCCCTATATGGAATTCCCGCCTATTACGGGTCACTCGGCAAATTCAAAACACTGGATGGCTCGGCATGGACAACAACCTCCCACCCCTATACCGCACAGGTCATAACGTTGCTGCGTTCAAAAATTGCGCAACAGGGCACCACATCGGGAGCGTTGCTGGAGGCGCATGGAGATTCATATACTGATTTCAATATGGTGTCATCGTTTACCGGAGCCCCGACGGTCGTTGGCTGGGCAGTACATGAATGGCTCTGGCGCAAAGACTACTCAACGGCCGTAGCGCCCCGAGCAGCCGATGTGAATACTCTCTATACGTCAGACGATTTGCCGACGATACGCAAACTACTTAAAAAGTATCATATTCGGTATGTACTGATCTCTCCACAAGAATATGAAAAATATCCTACCTTACAGGTAGATGTGTGGTATAAACTGGGGAGACTACTATATGAAGGTGGAACATCAGGATTAGAGACTAACTATGTACCAAAAAATTACAAGCCAGGTGATCCAATATACACTCCTGCTGAATCACATTTCAAAACGTATTTATTTGAAATAAACCGATGAAAAAAATACTCATCTATGCCCTGTATTCGTGCCTACTGATTTGCATGGCGCTGTATCCTGGGAATAACACCTTTCTTACCCTGTATGCTCAGGAACCCTCAGCCTTTATTGAAAAACCAGATATACGTTTTATCCCTCATGACTTCCCCTATTTACAACCTGAACCCAATAGTATTGAACTATCGGCCATTTCAGCACCTTCTTTTATTATACTCGACAAGGCATCGATGACTCCCATTCTGCAAAAAAATAGCCAGATAAGACGATTTCCTGCCTCCACCGTAAAGCTGGCGACCGCACTCGTTGCGCTTAACACCTTTAGCCTCACGACACCACTGACGGTGAAAACCGTTATCAATGAGGAAATGAAAATGGGACTGGTGCCGGGAGAACGCATATCATTGCTCAATCTCCTCTATGGCGTATTTTTGTTTTCCGCTAACGATGCCGCACATACCATTGCAGAAAATGATCCAAAAGGGTACGACCATTTTATTGAAGAGATGAACAATTATGCCCATAATTTGCAGCTTACCAACACTCATTTTAATGACCCCATTGGCTTCGATGATCCGGCACAGTATTCCACAGCCTATGATCTGGCACGGCTTGCCGCTGTTGCGAGTGACTACCCCATTATTCTCTCTATTTCATCAACCACGAGTATTACTGTCGCAGACGAAGACTATACGATCTATCATCCGCTGTATAACATCAATCAGCTGGTGGGTGAGATTCCCGGTGTTGCTGGATTAAAGACGGGGACCACAACCGGAGCCGGTGAAAATCTCATTACCTACTACCAACCGCAACCCGAGCACTCCATCATTATCGTCGTCATGGGGAGTGAGGATCGTTTTGCTGATACGCGCCTGCTGATTGATTTAGTAAAAAACCGCTTGTCGTACCAATCACTTCAGTAAATATTGAGGCTTGATCGCGGGAAGATACGCCACAAAATTATCACTGCCCAGAAAGACAAATACCGGCTGGTAATATTGCTGATACGATTCAGGATCATAATATGCCACATAGATGGTGCTGATCTTAATGGGTAGCTCGGGATTATCGGCAATGGATACGACTTTCGCCTTATGCGCCTCCAATTGTTTCCAGGCTTCTGCAGCGGTTATCAGTGGATACCTACCTGCTCCTTCTAACAATTTTGGGTATGTTTTAATCTGAGCCTGCACGATCGTTGCATCAGGAGTAAGGGGCGCTAATATCACATAATTTTGGCTCGTAAAAAAATACGGACTCACCATGGGTAACAGGTCATCTTTCTTAAAAAAATCAATGCGCACTGCCTGTGGTTGGGTTTGATCATCAATGGGCGTATATTTTCCATCAGACAAATCATAGGATACATACACGACATTGGTACTTGCTCCAGACAACACATCATTACCACTCTGCGACTGGAGAAATATATTCTGAGCCATGCTTTTCCATGAATCCTCCAATGACACAACATCCGCCGATGGCGTTGCCTCAACTAATTCCTGCAAAAGTGGAGACGATTTTACGGTAAAGGTGTAATTAAAATTGCGGATATCAACATCAAGCCTTTTGGTTTCGTCCTCATAGGCTACTTCCCCTTCATTCAGTCTTTCCGGCCGCACTACATCAATATCAAATCCAAACTCTTGCGCAATAGCGTCAGCCTGTTTCGTATACGAAAGGGTTACATTCTTTATGGGTACAAAAAAAACCTGTGCTGCTGATGTGGTGACTGGATAATCGTTATCAATGGTATTTAAGAGGTACGTATATTGAGCGCCATCAAGATCGAGTGCTTGTTCAATACTAACGGGCGGTACATTGGCAAATGCGATATTGAGGTTTTGAGGTTCCGCTTCCGGTGTTTTGTTGCCAACTTGCATAAAAACAAAAGCAATTATCCCGTACACTAATACAATCGCCACAAAAAAAACACCGCCAACCTTAATAGCAATACGTGCTTTATATGCCAAATCAGACAAGGTCATATGAGAAGAGTATAGCAAGATTGGAATGATCTGGTGTATACTAGGCTCAATATATGGTTCGTACTCGTATTGCTCCATCGCCCACCGGAGAAGACCTGCATATCGGTAACCTCTATACCGCTTTGCTTAACTGGACGTGGGCTCATAAAAATAACGGCGCATTTATTATTCGTATTGAAGATACTGACCGAACACGCCTCGTACCGGGATCAGAGGAGCGCATTCTAAAAACGCTTGCTGCATTTGGACTGTCACCTGATGAGCCCTTTTGTCGGCAGTCGGAACGACTGAGTATTTATCACGAATATGTTGAGCAACTGGTTGATAAAGGCCATGCTTATTATTGCTTTTGCACACCAGAGCGGCTCGATGCAGTGCGCAAAGAACAAATGGCGCAGAAAAAACAACCAAAATACGATCGCCACTGTCTTTCACTTTCACCGCAAGAAGTGAAAGAGAGAATTGAACGAGGTGAGCCACATGTTATTCGCATGAAAATCCCCGAGGGGAAAACAACGTTTCACGATGTTATTCATGGCGATATCACCATTGATAATGCCACTATCGATGATACCGTGTTGCTGAAATCAGATACATTCCCCACCTATCATTTAGCAGTCGTCATTGATGATCACCTGATGAATATTACCCACGTTATTCGTGCTGAGGAATGGATTCCCTCAACACCCAAACATGTGCTCCTCTACCATATGTTCGGATGGCAACTACCGGTGTTTGTCCATACTCCCATTTTGCGCAATCCCGACAAGAGCAAGCTATCGAAACGTAAAAACCCCGTATGGTCATCATGGTATTTAGCCGAAGGGTACTTGCCTGAGGCCATACTGAACTACTTCGGGCTTATGGGTTGGTCACACCCTGAAGGTAAGGAAATTTTCAGTCGAGATGAATTTGTTCGCCTGTTTGACATCAAAGATGTACACTCAGTGGGTCCGGTTTTTGATAGCGCAAAACTCACTTGGATGAATGGCGAGTATATCCGCATGATGGACGCCGAGACACTCTCCAAAAAAATCCACTCGTTCTTTACCGATCGATATGCAATGGAATTGATCAAACAAGTAATACCATTAGTGCAAGAACGTATAAAAACCCTAAAGGAGTTTGATGCCTATACATCGTTTTTCTTGTCTGCTCCATCTACCTATGAACAGGACCTGTCAGCACAGCGTGATCTACTGACATCAATGGTAGAGCATCTTGATAACCTTACTGATTGGACGGCACAAAACATTGGTGAAACCCTTGAAAAATTGGCTCGTGAAAAGGGCGTGTCAAATAGCAAATTATTTATGGCCCTGCGCATCGCGATTACCGGGAAAAAAATTACTCCACCCATTAATGAATCTATGGTGATACTGGGTAAAGCCGAATCTATCGCACGAATTAAAACAGCTACTAAATAGTAGTCTTTATTCGTTCAGCCGTTCCTGCCAGTTGGGATCCACTTCGACAATAATGTCCAGATATACTTTTTTGTTTGAAGCCGTCTCTATTTCCTTACGCGCTGCTCTCCCTATTTCCGTAATCATATAACCGTCTTTACCGATAAGCATTTTCTTGTACCGCACATCAGTGGTAAAAATAATAGCGTGAATATACAGTACGCCGTTGTCGCGCTCAATAATCTCATCAACCTTCACACCAGTTTTGTACGGTAGTTCCTGCCGAGTAAACAGGTATATTTTTTCACGAATGATTTCCTGCAGATAAATACGACTCGTCAGATTTAGCGAGGGGGTGGGCATACCGCTGGTATTCATAATAGGATAGTTACGCGTGGCGTAGGAAAACAATCGCTCCATAAGCGGCTTAAAGTGTTTTCGCTTCAAGGCAGAAACCGTATGCACCGCATCAACCTCGTCATACATAAATACATATTCCGGGGTACAGTCCTCGCCCGTCATATCATCTTTATTAATCACCAAAATAACCGGCTTTTTAATCTTACGTATCTCGCCCAACACCCGTCCTTCCTCAAAGCTTCGATGACGTGTTTTATCAACCACATACATCACCATATCATAATCGCCTTTGAGTGCTTCCGTGGTGCGCCGATTGACTATCTTAGCCAAACGATCATTGGCTTTTTTAAACAATCCCGGTGTATCGATAAAAATAAGCTGTCCCCGTTCGTCTTCATATACCGCTTCTATGGGGAAACGGGTCGTTTGCGGCTTAGGCGACGTAATACTCACCTTGTTCCCCAGAATATTATTAAGTAGGGTTGATTTGCCCACGTTAGGACGCCCTACCATCAATACAATACCTGCCTTTTTCACGATTTTTTCTGCACACTGACCACCAATCGCTTACGACCCGTTATGCGACGACGCTTCAACACATTTCTTCCATCTTTTGTCGCCATACGGGAACGGAACCCGTGCTTACGGGCGCGTTTTACCTTTGACGTTTTATGTCCTATATATGTCATTTATGTTTGGTTTGAACTAATAATTGACTTATCAACTCCGTAGTAGCTCTCATATACCGCATCGGTTA
>JANLHK010000051.1 GCA_024653645.1 Candidatus Roizmanbacteria bacterium
TGAGAAACTGGTTCCTGCAGAGTCAGGATTATTTCGTTTGTCAGAGAAAGAAGAAAAACGACTCGATAAACAAGTCCCGAAAGCCTGCAGAAATAACAATATTCGATTCATTCCAACCGTTGAAGTAAGTACGATTTATAAGAAATCCGGTAAGGTGCGAAAGGTACATTCGGTTGTCATTGTACCTAACTTTGAGGCGGCATCATATGTCAATGCGAAGTTGTCACGCATCGGAAATCTCAACGCTGATGGCCGCCCCATTATCGGTATGGACAGCAAAGAATTATTGCGTATTGCGCTTGAGAGTCACCCTGAATCACTGTATATCCCCGCCCATATTTGGACACCGTGGTTTTCAATTTTTGGATCAAAGTCGGGATTTAATTCACTCGAGGAAACCTTTGATGAGCTTACCCCCCATATTCACGCCGTTGAAACGGGGCTATCATCTGACCCTGCTATGAACTGGCGACTCTCACAGCTTGATACCTGTACGCTTATTTCAAATTCTGATGCTCATTCCCCCCAGAAATTAGGACGAGAGGCTAATGTGATACGGGCACCGCTTTCGTACCAAGATATTATTGGTGCGGTAAAAACAAACGATAAGCGGTTTATAGGTACCATTGAATTTTTTCCTGAGGAAGGTAAATATCATTATGACGGGCACCGGTTATGCAATGTGCGCTTTAGTCCACAGGAAACGCATGCGCATAAGGGGTTATGTCCTCGTTGCGGACTACCTTTGGTGGTTGGTGTTGATTCTCGAGTTGATGAGCTGGCAGACCGCAAGGTTGGTTATGAGCCCAAGAGCCATAAGCAAGTTGAATATATTATTCCCCTTATTGAACTCATTGGCCAGGCAGCCAAAGTAGGACCAACGGTAGCTCTGCGCATATATGAATCGGTTATCGAGGAGTTTGGTGATGAGTTTTCTATTTTGCGCACCCTACCGATTGCTGAGCTGGCGGGTCGTTATCCCGACTTGGCAACTCACATTGAGGGTATGCGAGCGCAACGCGTTATTCGTGAACCTGGTTATGATGGCGTATATGGCCGCATTATGGTAGATGTTGGAGATAGTGATGAAAAAGGCCAACAACGATTATTTGGAAAATCTTAACCCCGAACAGCGGGCAGCGGTAACCCAAGCGGCAGCTCATAGAGCGGTTGTTGCGGGACCAGGAACGGGAAAAACACAGACCCTGATAGCGCGCATTGTCTATCTTATCCGCAAGCTCCACACAAACCCCTCTTCTATTATGGTTGTAACATTTACCCGGAAAGCCGCTGCACAACTGAAAAGTAAGCTAAAACAATATTTGTCCCCTGATGAATACCCTGGGTATATAGGGACATTCCACGCCTTGGCTTTTTCGATACTGCAAAACCATTATGGTAAGATGCTTACGGTGATTACTCCCGAGGAGCAAGCAGAGTTGGTGCCATCTAAGCAAATGCGTGAACGCATTTCTGCGTATAAAAACAACATACTTGCAGCAGATTCCGAACTAAAGCAGATTGTCAATCAATATAATACGAAGCTATTGAGCAAACACAGGGTGGATTATGACGACTTATTATTGATGTTGCAAGATGCGCTCATAACCCACTCCAAAAAACAGCCCCGCATTACCCATGTCTTGATTGATGAGTTTCAGGATACGAATGGATTACAGTATGATATTATCCGCAACCTGGGAGCCCAAGAATATTTTGTCATTGGTGATCCCAAGCAATCTATATACTCATTTCGAGGAGCACTGCCTGAGATATTTGAACGTTTTACGCATGATTTTCCGCAGACGAAGGTATTTAGCCTATCTCGCAATTACCGCTCTGGCAGCCGCATTCTGTCAGTTGCCCAATCATTATTTCCTGATAGCGCTCCCCTTATCTCAGTTGTCGCCCATGAGGCGATGGCACAGTGCATTACTGTATCTGATGAGTACACCGAAGCCTCTTGTATTGTTCGTACCATTATTGAAAACACGGGCGGTGTTGACTTACACAGCTCATCACGGAATAACACGAGCAAACAAGAGTCATTTTCAGATTGTGCCGTGATTTACCGCACGCATGCGTTTGCAAGGACGCTTGAGTCAGTATTTATTCAATCAGGTATTCCCTATCAGGTGATTGGAGGAGAGTCTTTGTATGAAAGCCCATTGGTTCGCTTTATTACCAACTGTTTACGGGCTTTAGTTTCACCAGAATCCACAATACTGCCGTTGCCCTCCTCATTGGCAAATCGTTTACCCTTACCACAGGAATGCGTTGCCATAATACAAGATAATAAAGAGAGTGGCCTGGCTGACAAGCCGGTTACAAACGTCTTCAATACGTTGGTTGATCAATTTGAGCTTGAGCGACGTTTCTCAAAACAAAAGACATGGTTAAGCTATCTGCAGCAATGTATAAGCACTATCGTGCAGTTTGACAGCAGCAAACAGAGTGTTCAATCGTACCTTGACTACATTGACTATCTTGAGGATCATGAATTTTATGATCCGCATAATAATGCGGTGACCCTCATGACCATACATGCGGCTAAAGGACTTGAATTTTCACACGTATTTATTTGTGGTATGGAGGAGGGATCCATTCCCTCACACACCAAGGGGGCAGATGGTGATGAGGAGCGACGATTGTTATATGTTGCGATAACACGAGCAAAACAGGCAGTGTATTTACTAAAAGCCCGGCAACGACAGGGAAAAAATCGTCTACCGTCACCATTATTATCGGAGCTATCCAGTGAACATTTAGAGTATGCAGAAGACAAGGTCAGTATTCGTAAGGTAGCTCGAAAAAACCAGCTGAAGATGTTTTAACGCACTTGCATGCGAACCACCCAGACAAGTAGCGGGATGAGGATAATGAGAACCGTTATCATTAAAGGAGCAGGATGTATAAACATGTCCGGTGTCGTGTCACGCGATACCCGTCGTACACTTTTTGACCTTCGTGCCACTTTTTTTACCTTCTTGCGTGCTGCCATATAATTAGTATTTCAAGAGCTTCCATTCTTGTCAATAGCAGTATATACTCCCTATATGGAAATCGTAACTGCGCTCACGGACTTTATACTACACATTGATGAACACCTGACGCAAATCACCGCTACCTATGGTTTGCTGACCTATGGCGTTTTATTTGCGATTATTTTTGTTGAAACGGGATTGGTTTTTTTCCCTTTTCTGCCGGGAGACTCCCTGTTGTTTACCGCCGGGGCTATAGCGGCCTTGGGCACACTCAATATATGGATCATGATAGGGCTCCTGGTGGTGGCTGCCATACTGGGCGACACGGTTAACTATTGGGTTGGCCATTTCTTCGGCGAAAAAATAGTCGACAGTCCTAAGGTGCCATTTTTTAACCGGTCGCATCTTGAAAAAACAAAAGCATTTTATGATAAACACGGTGGTAAAACCATTATCCTGGCGCGCTTTATTCCCATCATTCGTACCTTTGCTCCGTTTGTAGCGGGGGTGGGTAAAATGGAGTATGCGGAATTTATTAAGTACAACGTCGCTGGAGCAATGTTATGGGTTTTTGGATTAACGTTTGCAGGATACTTTTTTGGTAATATTGGCTTTATACGCCAGCACTTTGAATTGGTGGTTATTGCCATTGTGATACTGAGTATTATTCCTCCCATTTTTGAATGGGTTCGGCACCATATAGCTAAGCATGAGGCTCAATAAGCTTACTTCTGAGGAAGAGGCAGTTATTATACACAAGGCAACCGAAGCTCCCTTTTCCGGAGAGTATGACGGATTATTTAAATCAGGTACGTATGTTTGTCGACGTTGTAACGCCCCCCTCTATTCATCTGAGAGTAAATTTCACTCAGGTTGCGGCTGGCCGAGTTTTGATGAGGAGATTGCCGGCGCGGTAAAACACATCGACGATCGTGATGGAGAGCGGATTGAGATTGTGTGTGCTCGGTGTGGGGCGCATTTAGGGCATGTATTTATGAACGAAGGATACACACCCAAAAACACTCGCCATTGTGTCAATTCCCTGTCTATGCGTTTTATCTCCGCAAATGAGTAGTAATCATAGTGAGGTAGCCGTATTTGGCGGAGGCTGTTTTTGGTGTACCGAGGCGGTGTTTCAACGGCTTAAAGGAGTTATTGCCGTAATTCCCGGATATTCAGGGGGTGCTCTGAAAAACCCTACGTACGAAGAGGTAGAGATGGGTGAGACCAATCATGTTCAGGTAACAAAGGTAGAATTTAATCCGGAGGAAATATTATATGCGGATTTACTCCATGTGTTTTGGTCTACTCACGACCCCACTACCAAAGACCGCCAGGGTGCAGATGTGGGGACCCAGTATCGTTCGGTTATTTTTTATACTTCTCCTGAACAACAAAAAACAGCTGAGGAAATAAAAAGAAAACTGGAGCATACCGCTGTGTTTAAACAACCAATAGTAACAACCATTGAACCGCTGATTATTTTTTACCAAGCAGAAGATTATCACCGCAATTATTACGCCACCCATCGAAGCCAGCCCTATTGTCAATTGGTGATTGATCCTAAAATAGAAAAATTGCGCGCCACTTATCGAGAGAAACTGAAATCGATATAATGCAGTATGGTGAAACAGCAACGATGGATCTCAATCGTACTTTTGTTTGTACTCATATGCCTTGGTGTATTCTTGTATCGATATAACCTTGAACAATCGTATATTCTTAAAGGCGATACTGTTCGAGACATGCTAACGGTATTGCGTTTGTATGAAGATAAGAAGATAACCCTCATCGGTCCGCCGATTTCTTTTGGGCAATCAGGAACGAGAGAATTATATTTTGGTTCACTTCACTACTACCTTGGCATGGCGGGTCTCTTGATGGGTAACTTCAAAGTCTCTTACGCAGCTTTAGCAAACACCCTACTCATGGTGGTTGCTATTCCGGCTTTTTTTCTACTCTCAGCTTGTTGTGTAACAAAAACGTGGCAGCGGCTGTTACTTACATTTGTGTTTGTAGTAGGGCCGGTTACGGTACTGCACACTCGTCTATTTTGGAACCCCAGTCCCATTATTTCCCTATCGGTTTTCTTCTGGCTGTGCGTGTATTATTCATACCGTAAAAAGTCAACGTCTCTCTGGTCTTTTATGGCTGGCGCTATTGCCGGAATCATTTTCAATCTGCATTATTTTGCAGCACTGCCCTTGTTCATAGTTCCGTTACTGCGCATGAAACAATGGAAAAGCGTATTACTGTGGTTTATGGTGGGTTTACTATTAACGAGCTTACCACTCATACTATTTGAAATACGCCACGAATGGTATCTGACACAGGGCATCATGCATCATGTGTTATCGGGAACTTATTCTGGAAATATGTCATTGCTGCAAAGACTGCAACGTATTGATTTGGCGTTACTTATTCCCTATGGGATGTATGAGGGTGAGTTTTATTACGGTCCGCTCATTATCATTCCTCGGGTAGTAGGAGCGCTTTGCTCAATAGGAATAGCGGTTATCGTGTTACGGTTTCGTAAGTCGTTCTTTTTTCTTCACGTGTCTTATGCTGTGCTATTAGCCATGCTGTTAACAGCCTTTGCATCAGGTGAATCGGAATATTTTATGCGCTATATGTTTGCGGTGTACCCTATGCTGTTGCTGTTGATGGGTGCCGCGTTTATGCACTATCGTACGACCACTGTTATATATATAGCGGCATGCCTATTTGCTCTCATGACCAGCATACATATTATTATGACTCCATCAGATTCAAAGTACGGATACCTATCAAGTACGACCTTAGAGCGGGCTAGTACCGTGGTGCAAAAGGAGCATAATCAGCAACCGTACAATATTACCGAAAATATTATTGGCGATGCGCGCGCCACTGCCCTTCGGTATTTCCTGGAGCGTGACGCCTTATACAAACCTATGAGTGAGACACAATATGAAAATCTCGATGCGTTATTTGTTCTCACAAAGGATATAAAAAAAGCAAAGAAAGAACAGCGGTGGGAGTTTACGGCGACGCGAGGTCTGAAGAAAATCAAGCAGATTGCGTTCGATGATGATACCTGGCTAGTGGTATATCGTCAGTAGTGTATACTTTTTATAGATTATGAAAACAACACTTATTTTTATAGCAGGAATATTGTTTACGCTTGCGGTTGGCTGGGGAATTATGTGGGTTCAGAAAAATAATATTACTCCAGCAACCGTGACAGAAGAGAAAAAAATTTCCACACCATCACCGCCTACTTCTCCTATCCCATCAATCTCGTCTGCACCAACAGAGCAAATGGGCAGCATTGAAGGCGTTTTGGGGTATCCCAGTGAACAGATTCCGGCTCTCGATGTCTATGTGCAATCTACCATTAAACCTTCGCAGTTTTATATGGTAGAAACAGCCCTCAATGATGGGTCATTTACCATAAGCAATGTGGTGCCCGGAACCTATTATGTATTTGCTTATGTTCACGGACCAGGAGAATCTTCGGTCGGTGGATACAGTAAAGCAGTCCCCTGCGGTTTGACAGTTCAATGTAATGATCATTCCCTTATTCCCGTTGACGTTGCTGCCAATGAGCCATCAATGGGAATCGAAATTAGAGACTGGTACGCCCCTGAGGGAACGTTCCCCAGTCGGCCTCAATGATCAACTACTATCAACCATGGTTATGGCCATTCTTAGGACTCGATCGCCATGAGGCTCCTCCCCATATACGGCGTTATTATTACTTTTCTTTTGAGGATGGGTTATGGGATTTTTTAGAGAAGCAGCGAGAAAAAGGTGCCATTCCCTTGGGTTCCATGATTCTTATACCCGACTTTTATTGTATTGATGTTATCAACAACATTACTCACCACGGCTATGTTTGTGAGTTATATCCGGTTGATAGCCATTTTCAGATAAGTGAAAAAGAATTATTACAACGGGTAAGCAAAACCAAGGCACGGATCTTAGTAGTTTTCCATGTCGGTGGGATTACCTCAACTGTACTGAATGAGTCATTGTGTAAAAAGCTTCCTGAGGAAGTAATTATTATTGAAGATGGTGTGCACCGACTGATTAATCCATCAAGTGTTCGTTTAATCGATGATCGACATATGCTCATCGATAGTCTCAGAAAGACGACTCCGCTTCCCGGAAGTTTTATGTACGGGCCTCCCCGTTTACTTAATGAGCCGCAAACTCATCAATGGTTTACGTGGTATACCCTTGTTTCAACGATGTATTTTATTGTTTTTCGTTTTATGTTTTCAGTGGCTATGCTTCTCTCTATTCCTGCCTTGGTCGTATGGGCACATAACGTATTGCTTCAGTTGCATGACGATCTGATTGGTGATAGTGTACAGGGCCATCGTGGCCTTCCAGGAATCCCTTTTATATTTGACCACATCAATTTTGCAAAAGTATCTCGGATGAAAATTAATCAGGTCCGGGCTTATGAAGAAGC
>JANLHK010000020.1 GCA_024653645.1 Candidatus Roizmanbacteria bacterium
GCCGAGCTAAAGCGCGCGGTATAGAAACCGAAATTGTAGAAGCGAGCGTTGATACGCCGGTAAGCGAACTGGAGCGTGCCGACCTGCTATTTATGGGCGGCGCTGAGGATTGGCAACAGGAAATCGTCAGTAATAACCTTCGGGGGGAAAAACTAACCGTGCTTAAACAGAAAATCCAAAATGGTACACCGGGATTATTTATTTGTGGGGCATACCAATTTTTAGGTGAGTATTATGTGACCGCTGACGGTAAAAAACTGGCATGCCTGAACATCCTTCCCTTCTATACCAAACAGCGATCAAGGGCTGATAAACGGCTTATCGGTGATATCATTGTTGAGGTTACCCATCCGGCCTTTGCTCCTTATCGCCCGCCCAACGAGCCCTACTACCTGATCGGATTTGAGAATCATGGGGGTCGCACAGTTATCCCTCATACGTCTGATGCCCTCGGTAAAACGGTTGTAGGATTTGGCAACAATGATACCGACCCATATGAGGGCTTTGTCTACCGAAACACGATCGGTACCTACCTCCACGGCCCCTTGCTTGCGCGCAATCCCCTCATTGCCGACTTCCTTCTTGCTAAGGCGCTCGCAGTTAAGTATAATGAAAAAATTGATTTAGCGCCGCTTAACGACGAAATCATTAATACAAACCGTGCGTATCTACTAACAACACTGTATGGCACCAAAAAACGTTAAAACAGACTTTTCAAAGCATGATATCGACTATCTGGTTGAACTGTCCAAACTAACGGTAACTGAGAGCGAGGAAACTACTATTACCTCGCAACTCACTCAAACGCTTGAAGCGGTTAATACCATGGAGAGCATTGATACCTCACAGGTTGAGCCAACGTATCAAACCAACGGATTGGAAAATCAATTTCAAGCGCCTCAGATGCCCCATACGCAGCTTACTCAAAAGGAGGCGTTGTCGGGTGCTCCCAAAACTGACGGTACCCACTTTATTACCACCACCGACAATACTTTTACCGCATGAAATACACGATTGATTCGCTCCATCAGGCCTATGACCAGCAGGAAGTATCAGTGTCTGAAGTGGTCACGGCATATACCAAACGCATTGCCCAGCTGAACCCGACACTGAACGCCTATCTGACTGTAGACGAAGAGGCTATTGCCGAGCAAGTCTCAAAACTGCCAAAATATGACAAGCACCGCTTTCCATTATGGGGCGTGCCCATCAGCGTTAAAGACAACTACTGTACCAAAGGCATGCGCACCACCGCCTCATCAAATGTCCTGAAAAATTTTGTTCCTCAATATGACGCTACCGTCATACGTAAACTACGTGAGGCAGGAGCCATTCTGTTGGGTAAAACCAATATGGATGCATGGGCACACGGATCAAGCACCGAAACATCAGATTTTGGCCCGACTAAAAATCCCCATGACCTTACCCGCATGCCTGGTGGTTCATCAGGCGGCGCTGCTGCTTCGGTTGCCGCAGACCTGTGTGTCGCGGCAGTGGGCACGGAAACCGCCGGTTCCATTCGCCAGCCTGCCTCTTGGTGTGGTGTTATTGGACTCAAGCCCACCTACGGCCGCGTGTCGCGCTATGGCGTGATTGCCATGGCCTCATCAACCGACAGTCCCGGTCCCATAACTAAAACGGTACCTGACGCAAGCCGCATACTGCGCGTAATTGCCGGACATGATCCATTGGACGCCACCAGCTTGCCCGACACCCTTGCTGATACATCAGAAACAAAAAAAACAGTAACCATTGGGTGGTCCAGTACCTATCTTGAAGGAGTAAGTCCTGAGGTGAAACGTGGATTTGAAAAAACGTTACAAGCACTTGAACAAAAAGGGCATCGTATACAGGAGATTGACCTGATGTCACCCCAGTTATCAATTGCTGTGTACACCGTCATTCAGCGCGCCGAAGTGTCATCAAACCTGGCACGTTTTGACGGCATTCGCTACGGCAATCCCCGTAGTGCCTTTGGTTCTGAGGCAAAAAAACGCATTATGTTAGGTACCTTTGTTTTGTCAGTAGGGTATTTTGATGCGTATTACCTGAAGGCTCAAAAAGTACGCACTCTGATTATTAATGACTTTAAACGCGCGTTTAAAACGGTTGATGCCATTCTCGCTCCTACCGCCCCCACTACCGCACTGAAACTGGGTGAAAGTGCGAAGTATCCTTTCTTTGGAGAAATCATGGACGTGCTGGTTGAGCCGTCGGCTATTGCGGGACTGCCGGGGATTTCATTTCCGGTGGGCAAGGATGACCATAACCTGCCTATCGGTATGCAACTGCTGGCTCCCTGGAAAGAGGAAGGGCGACTATTGCAACTTACCCAAGCATTGAACCCAATGGTTGAACAAATTGATCTAAAAAGGGAGATGGCAGCATAATGGAGCTCATTGTCGGACTGGAAGTCCATGTTGAACTGAATACCGTACGCAAAATGTTTTGCAGCTGTGACGCGCGTTGGTTTGGGAAACAACCCAATACCCATGTCTGCCCCGTCTGTTTGGGTATGCCCGGCGCGCTTCCCGTACCCAACCGTGAGGCAATATTGTGGACCGCCCGCATTGCGCTCGCACTGAACTGCTCGATAAACGAAAACAGCTATTTTGAACGTAAACACTACTTTTATCCTGATCTGCCCAAAGGCTATCAGATCAGCCAATACAAGCATCCCATTGGCTACGAGGGGTACCTTGATGTTCCGTATAAGGGGAAAACTGAACGGATTGCCATTGAGCGGGTGCATTTGGAGGAAGATACGGGCAAGCTCAGCTATGCCACTGATAAAAGCGGAGCACGCATCGGGCAGGTTGACTTTAACCGTTCCGGTGTGCCGCTGGTTGAAATCGTGACCCATCCAGTGATTCATGATCCGGAACTGGCTGCCGCCTACTTGAAGCAACTGCGCATGACCATTCTTCACCTCGGAGTATCTGACGTTGATATGGAAAAGGGCAGCATGCGCTGCGAACCCAACATCTCAGTACGCCCCTCAGGACAAACAAAACTCCCATCGTACAAGGTTGAAGTAAAAAACATTAATTCATTCCGGTTTGTCAAAAAAGC
>JANLHK010000024.1 GCA_024653645.1 Candidatus Roizmanbacteria bacterium
CAAAAAAGATGCTGATGGATTTGGGTTGGGACTAGCTATTGCAGCGCGTATAGCAGACAATCACCGTGGCTCAATTGCTGCACACAGTAAACCAGGAAATGGTACCACTATTGCCATACGCATACCGGCGTATCGGTAAATTTACAAAATGTTTCCCAGCGCGCCGATAAGCGCAGCTCCGGTAATGATGACCCCCGCTCCGATGAGGAGTGCATTTTGTAGCTGGTTATTCACATGCTCGCCCATCAGTTCTTTATTATTAGCAAACCGGTAGAGGAAAAACAGAATAATGGGCAAGAATATACCGTTCAGATAGTCAGCATAGAGTGTTATATTAAAAAGCGTTATATTGGGTGACAGTATAAACACTAAACCCAGCAGAATTTGCATAATAAACAGCACATAAAAGGTGCGGCTTTTTCCAAATGTTTCGTTTAGGCTTCCCGAAACGCCAAAGAATTCAGAGAATGCATAGGCAGTAGCCAGCGGCACAATGGCAAGACCAATGAACCCAGCAACCAAAAGACCAGTGCCAAACAGCAGACTGGCCAGCTCTCCGGCAAACGGTTTGATGGCTAACGCTGCATCAGCTGCACCGGTAATGGTTATACCGTTATTAAACAGTGTGGCTGTTACGGCTACCATCATAAACAGTGAGAATACGTTAGTGAGCAGGCTTCCAATGTATATTTCAGCTTGATTGTAATGCAATCGGTCAATGGTAAGCTTTTTATCTTTGACATAACTGTTGATAAAAAACTGTCCCCATGCGGTTACGGTTGTTCCCAGTACGGCTATGCTGGTATATACGTAGTCAAAGGTAACGGTGCGGGCCGGAACAAAGAGTGACTTGAGGACCAAACCCCAGTCAGGCTTTGCCAATATGGCAGAGAATAAGTAAGCGACGTAAAACAGTATTAAGAACAAGAAAAACTTTTCAACCTTGGCATATGATGCCCGAGTAATGAATACAAACAGAAATATAATGATAAGCGGCAAGAAGGTGCCAACACTGAAATTAAACGATTGCAGCGCTTCTTTTAACCCTCCTAAGTTTTGTAAGATTACGCCGAAATTAACAAAAAACAGCAATCCGAAAATAAGCAGTGAAATACGAATGCCGTAATGCTCGCGTATCAGATCACCCAATCCTTTTCCGGTAACTACCGCAATGCGTGCACCGATTTCTTGGGTTATCAGCAACACGATGGTAATAGGAATAAGGGTGGTAAGCATACCGTAGCCGAACTGTGATGCGGCGACAGAATAGGTAGCTACTCCCCCAGCGTCGTTGTCGGCAAATGAGGTAATAATGCCCGGTCCCAATACCATGAGGAAGATCAGCAGCCGCGGTTTAAGGGTGCCGAGCCATTTCATAGTTTCTCCAATATTTCTTTGGTAACGTCATCAAAGGTAACCACGCCGAGTATTTTATGGTGTTCGCTTATCACCGGAAGCGCATACATTTTGTATCGTAGCATTTTTTGTATAACCATTTCTTTTGAGGTTTTAGGGTTAATCACGACTACATCAGGTTCCATAATCTCGCCCAGGGGAGTACGCGGCTCATGCATAAACAGGTCATACAGATTAATAACCCCAATTAATTCCTCATGCTCATTGCAGATATAGACATAATGGGCAAATGCCGCTTCAACAACATTCTTTTTAACTTTTTCTATAGCAGTGCCAACCGTATCGTCATAGGATGCGGTTAAGACATGGGGGTAGATCAGTTTGCCGATGGAAGTGTGCGATAGTCGCAATAACTCTTCAATATGTTTCCGTTTTTGTGCGCTTACGAGTGCAAGAATGCTCTCTTTTTGTTGGCGGCTCATAGTACTCATAATGTCAACTGCTTCATCGGTTTGTACCAGTTCCAGTATCTCTGCCGCACGCTCAGGACTGAGCCGGCGCAGTAACGCCTGCTGGTAATTGATATGCAAATCCCCTACTACGCGTGCTGCTGTTTTTTTACTCAAGGAATCAATAATGGAATGCACATTTTTTATGGTAGTACGTTCAAGGTAATCGGCCAGTTCCTCAGGACGAATGGCATTCAGCTTGTCCTGCTTACTTTTTAGTTTCACTTGGCCCTGTGACAGCTCAAGGGGCTGAATACTTTCCCAAGGCAACAGATGTGGTTTATGGGCAACACCAAAAAACATATAAAATGGGTTAAGCAGTGGCTCCATGCCCAACCAGCGAAAAATGCCCCGCAAGCCGATATCAACGCCGGCAATGTAGTAATTACTGGCATTGTTTTGAATGGCAACATCGTTGACCCGTACAATTTTGCTTCCCAGCACATCAATAATCTGTTTATTCAAAAGATTTTGGTCAACAAACAGCTCGTTATCAGCAAGTTCGACCCGTTGGGGTTCATGTTTGACGACCACAAAATGGCTCATGGATACCACATCCTGTATGGAATACATACGAATTTTTGAAAATCTCTTAACCACGAGCTTGGTTACGACTGGCGCACCTTCAGCTGCCAAAAAAATAAGGTCATGTAACACGCCCATACTATTGCCCTTTTCAGATACTATTTTTTTACCCTGTAATTGGGAAAAGTAGAACATACAAAATATAATATCACTTTGTATAATGTGCGGGTGCCAGCAATCAAATCATCCCAGGTCTTAATTGCGCTTCCTGCCCATAATGAAGAAAAGGTATTGGGTCAGGTATTACAATCACTTCACCGTTGCAGCTACACCCAGATTATAGTGGTGGATGACGGATCAACTGACCGTACGATGCAGATAGCCCGACAGCAGGGGGCTCATGTTGTTTCATTTGCGCATAACAAAGGAAAAGGTTGTGCTCTGCGCGCCGCTATCTCATATGCGATCAAAAAAAAGTATTTAGCCTTGGTTACCATGGATGCAGACGGACAGCATGACCCCCGCGATATACCAGCATTACTGAAGGGCTTGTCCGCTTATGATGTTGCATTAGGAAATCGTTTTGTTCGACACACTGCTATTCCTGTCTATGCGCGCGCCGCCAATCTGTTGGGTAATATCGTGAATCTTGCGTTTGCCGGTATGTGGGTGCATGACTCCCAGTGCGGTTTGCGCGCCTATACACGCAGCGCACTAACCAAACTGCGTCTGCACTCAACCCATTATGAAATAGACACTGAAATCATACGGGAGCTAAAGCGGAAACATCTATCCTATACACAGGTGCCGGTACGCGTCCGCTATACTACCTATTCGAAAAGTAAGCGCACTAAACAATCCTTCCTCATGGGTCTTGAAACCGTTCTGCGACTGGTCCGTATTTATAGAAAATAACGCTGGATTATCGTATAGGCAATAGAAGCCCCAGCGCTTATAAGCAGCACTACTGGTACATATATTGGTATATTTATGGTTCGAGTTTTCCCGGGGCGTATTTGCACCAACAGGATACCAATAAGTGGTATCAGCGGCCAGAAGTACCTTCCCTGTATACCTTCAACCACAGGATTGCCCACGGTGGTCCACGTTACATACAGAATAAGCATAAGGTACAGTATTTCAAGCAACACGGTTCCCAGCAGGTAATACCTGATTGGTCTCGTAACCGTGCGTTCTTTTTTGCTGCGTATGATAACAGCAGCAGCGTATACGGCATAGAGTGCGTACACTCCGGCACTGATTCGGTACTCAAGCATACCCAGCGTTCCTACAGTACTTAAGAGATAAAACCAACCTTTCGCCAGTACGGTGTTGGCAAGCAGCGTCGGGATAGTAAGAGGGTGCTGCAGCAACACAGCAAGCTGTTCCGGAGGATTGGCACCTAACGGCATTCCGGATGATCCGTAGCTCGCGTAATTGGTTGCGAGCAGTGCCATATAGAGTGCAGCACCAACCAGTGCCAGCACTCCCACCCACCACTGTGCAAGGCGCTGTTTTGATGAGGCCGGTACTAAGGGAAGAAACAATAACAGTCCCAACGGTTCATAACCTCCCCTTCGGGAGAGTAAAAACAGCAGTACGAGTACACTGGCAATGATCCATTCCCGTATTGATAGGTTTTGTGTTGTTGTCATAATCCAGATATGTGAAAAGAATGTGAAAAATAATAAAACCGGAATAGCGTCATACCCGTATGAGGTGGCCTGATGCATAAACAAGGGTAAGCAACAGACGAGTATATACCATTGTTTAAGTAATTTCGGGCTCGACTTGATCAATTGTTCTATCCAAATCAGGGAAACAATAAAGAGCATAGCTCGTCCTAAGAAGAAGGTGATATAGGGATTCAGTGAAAATAGGAGACCCAGATAGACCCCCACTACCTGCGGCATATAGCTGATAAGAGGAAATCTGCAGTATGCCTCAACCGGCATGACCGTGGTTTTCTCA
>JANLHK010000028.1 GCA_024653645.1 Candidatus Roizmanbacteria bacterium
CAGTGACCATATTGTCCACGACCACCTGATTGGTGAATATATTTACCCTCTGCTTCTGCTTCTTTCAACACCGTTTCACGGTACGCCACCTGGGGTTGACCGACATTGACATCCATCTTGTATTCACGCATCATACGGTCAACAATAATTTCAAGATGCAACTCACCCATACCTGACAATACGGTTTGGCCGGTTTCGCGGTCAAACTTAACATGCAAGGTAGGATCTTCATCCAAGAATTTCTGAACCGTAGTTCCCATTTTTTCCTGGTCTGATTTGGTTTTTGGTTCAATGGCCAGTGAGATGACCGGATCAGGAAACTTAATTGACTCAAGCACTATGGGGGCGTTTTCATCACTCAGAGTGTCACCAGTCTTGGTCTTTTTGGGGCCGACCAATGCGACGATTTCACCAGCATAGGCTTTTTCAATTTCCTCACGCTGGTTGGCATGCATGAGCAATAACCGTGAGATGCGCTCACGCACATTTTGACGGGCATTGTATACATACGAGCCTGAGGTAAGGACGCCTGAATAAATACGGGCATAGGTGATAGTACCCACATGGGTATCAAGTTGAATCTTAAATGCCAGCATACAAAGCTTTTCTTCTTCAACGAGTTTTCGTTTTTCAATGGCATTAGTTTGAGGATTAACGCCCTCTACTTCTACTAAGTCCATAGGGGAAGGTAAGAAATCAACCACGCCATCAAGTACCGGTTGTACCCCTTTGTTGCGCAAGCTGGTGCCGCAATAGACCGGTACAATTTTATACGCAATGGTTGCTCTGCGAATGCCCTGCATCAACTCGTCTAAGGTTATCTCTTGATCGTGTAAAAACTTTTCAAGCAGCGCGTCATCATGCTCACTTACTTTTTCGATGAGTTGTGCTCGTGCCTTAGCGGCTATATCTTTGTAGTCTTCCGGGATTTCTTTTTCAGAGTATTTCGTTCCCTCAGGATCCTGATCCCAATACAGGGCTTTCATGGTGATAAGGTTAATCACACCTTCAAAGTCTGATTCTTTTCCTATTGGAATGGTGATAGGGATTGCAGCTACACCAAGGCGGTCGACGATCTGCTTTACGGTTCCTTCAAAATCAGCACCCAGCTTGTCCATTTTATTAATGAAACACAAACGCGGTACTTTGTACTTATCAGCTTGGCGCCATACGGTTTCGGATTGTGACTGTACGCCCTCCTCGGCGTCGAAGATAACCACGGCACCGTCAAGCACGCGCAAAGAACGCTCTACTTCTGCGGTGAAGTCCACGTGTCCGGGAGTGTCAATCAAGTTGATGCGAACATTTCTCCAGAAGGTGGTGGTTGCAGCAGAAACGATGGTGATACCACGCTCACGCTCCTGTGCCATCCAGTCCATCTGAGTCGTACCCTCATCTATATCGCCGATTTTGTAGCTGCGGTTGGTATAGAACAGAATGCGTTCAGATGTGGTGGTTTTGCCGGCATCAATGTGGGCAATAATGCCGATATTGCGGATCATATCAAGGGCGACGTTTCGGTTTTGAGTAGTGACAATATTTACGCCCGCCATATATCCCTCTTACCAGTTAAAGTGAGCAAACACTTTGTTTGCCTCTGCGAGTTTCTCTGACTGCATTTTTTTATCGAATGCAGCTCCTTTTTTGTCATATCCGTCAAGCACTTCTGCCTGTAATTTTGCTGAAAATGTCTTGTATTCTTTGTTGCTGCGCTCACGGGCTGCATCAACCAGCCAACGCATAGCCAAAAACAGTCTATGATGAGGAGTCACTTCGCGTGGCACCATGTATGAAGCACCTCCGACACGACGAGGCCGTACGATAAAACGGGGGCCAATATTGGCGATCGCAGTATCAAGTATCTCTACCGGAGCCATTTTTTTCTCTTTTTCAATTCCCTCCATCATATCGTAGACGATGCGCTCAGCCACCATTTTCTTGCCGCTGTCCATGATTAAATTAATCAGTTTTGCAATAGCCAGACTGTGGTACTGGGCGTCGGGTTGTGCTTTTCTTTTAGCGTAACTGCGTCGTGGCATAGGTTATTTTCCGCTCTTAACAACTTGTTTTTTTACACCATACTTTGACTTTGATGTCTTGCGCGTTTCAACACCAGCCGTATCATACACACCGCGCACAATGTGGTACTTAACGCCGGGTAAGTCCTTAACACGACCACCACGGACCAATACGATAGAATGCTCAGCTAAATTGTGGCCAATACCGGGAATGTAGGCCGTGACTTCCATCTTGTTTGACAGACGAACACGGGCAACCTTACGCAATGCCGAATTAGGCTTTTTTGGCGTCATAGTGCGCACAATAACACAGACTCCCTTTTTCAAGGGAGAAAAACGGGTCGTATAGCGTCCAGTGTTATGGTTAAACATAGACTTAAGCGCGAGCGTTTTTGTTTTATACGCGCGCTTTCCTCGACCTTTTTTTACCAGTTGATTAATGGTTGGCATTTTTCTTATACGTAATACTTTTCTAACAAATCCTGGGTTACCGGGATAAGTCTTCCGATTATAACATTTTCCTTAAGACCGTACAAATAGTCAACCTTGCCGCGGATTGCTGCATTAGTCAAAACCGTGGTCGTGTTCTGGAATGAAGCAGCTGACAGCCATGAGTCGGTTTGCACCGCTGCTCGGGTTACACCCATAATCGTTGCTTTACCCGTAGCCGGTTTTCCACCCTTGGCTACCAGGCGTTTGTTCTCTTCAACAAACTGGTCTTTATTGACCAATTCTCCCACTAAGAAGTTGCTGTCACCCTCATCTTCAACAATGATCTTGTCGCTCATTTTGCGGATCAGCACCTCAAAGTGTTTATCATTAATACCAATTCCCTGTGACTCATACACCGCCTGTACTTCGTTCAGCAAGTACACTTGGGCTGCGCGCATACCTTTGATTTCCAGTACTTCTTTGAGGCGCAAGTACCCTTCGCTTAGCTGCGTTCCACGGCCAACTAATTGACCATCTTTAACATGCAGTTTTTGTGACATAGGAATCAGGTATTCACGTGAGTCGTCGCTGTTGGTGGAGGTAATGCGCACAATATACGCGTCATGCTCAGCGTCCTCTTTGACCTGAACCTTACCATCAAGCTCAGCAATCGGTGATATGACCTTCGGCGTACGGGTTTCAAACAATTCCTCGACGCGAGGCAACCCTTGGGTAACGTCAGAGATAACGATACCTCCAAAGTGACGTACGCGCATCGTGAGCTGAGTACCCGGCTCACCGACTGATTGTGCTGCTACCACACCAACCGGCACACCAAAGTCAACCACACGGTTTCTGCCCAAATCCATACCGTAACAATGGACACAAACACCTCTGGTGGTGCGACAGACCAACGGTGAGCGCATTAATATCTTAGTTATTCCCTCACTCACTATTTTTTCTGCTGCTTCTTCGGTGATAAGCTCGTTACGCTTTACTAATATTGTGTTACCTTTTTTGATATCAGCTGCGGCAAATCGTCCCACAATGCGGTCGATAAACTTACCACCACGAATACCCTTAGTCTCTATTTCAATACCCTCCTCAGTTCCACAATCATCCTCTTTGATGATCATGTCATGGGCAACGTCCACCAAACGGCGGGTTAAGTATCCGGCATCAGCTGTTTTGAGTGCTGAATCAGCCAAACCTTTACGTGCTCCACGAGTTGAGGTAAAGTATTCAAAAATAGTTAGTCCCTCACGGTAGTTTGACTTAGTGGGCATTTCAACAATCTTACCCATAGGATCATATACCAGTCCCTTAATACCTGAGATCTGCTTCAGCTGCTCGCGGGAAGCACGGGCACCACCTGACTTAATGATGATCTTAACCGGATTTTCTTCCTCATAGTCGTCCCATGTTAAGTCAGCCAGTTTTTCCGTTGTTTCAATCCACAGATTAATAGAAAGTTCTTGTTTCTCACCGCGCGTTAAGAGACCTTGTGCGTAGTTGCCTTCAATCTCTGCTGCCTGACCCTCAGCCTCGCCCACAATCTTATCTTTGTTGCCGTGAATCACCGCATCAAGCACTGAGAATGATGCTCCTCCAAACTGCGTGGCAGCCCAGAAGCCCAGACTCTTTAAGCTGTCAACCAGCGTGGCGACACCGCTTCCGTCAAGCACCTCATAGGATTGCTTAACCAAGTCTTTAACATCTTTCAGCTTCATTTCGTGGTTCACAAACGACACCCCTTCAGGAAGCTTGGCATTCAGCATCAAGCGTCCCACCGTGGTAATGAGCATTTTGCCTTCATACAGGACACCCAGCGGTTCACGGACATCAATCACACCATGGTCATAGGCCATCAGTGCCTCCTGGCTGCTGGCGTAATAGTGCTTTGGCTTTTCAAGTTCTTCTTTGAAACGCGCTTGATCAATGCTGGTTAAGAAGTACAAACCCAGCACCATTTCTTTGTTAGGTACGGCAATGAGTGATCCGTCAGCCGGCTTCAATATGTTGCGGCTGGGCAACATGTACTCAATGGCTTCGCGCTTTGCTTCCTCAGACAGCGGCACGAATACACCCATGGCGTCGCCGTCAAAGTCTGCGTTAAATCCGGCACACACACAAGGATGCAATCGAATGGCAATATCATCGGTTAATACCGGGTAGAATGCCAAAATACCCAGCTTGTGCAGGGTTGGTGCACGGTTGAGGAGAATAGGATAGTCTTTGGTTACTTTTTCGAGAATCTCATACACTGTGCTGTTCTTCTCTTCAAAAAAGTTCTTGGCACTCTTAATGTTGGTGGCATAGCCTTGCATAATAATCTCTTTCAGAATAAAGGGCTTGAACAGCTCAAGCGCCATTTCTTTAGGAAGGCCACACTGATTCAGGTTCAGCTCTGGACCAACCACAATCACTGAACGGCCTGAGTAATCAACGCGCTTACCCAACAAGTTCTGGCGGAATCGTCCCTGCTTTCCCTTCAAGATGTCAGATAATGACTTCTTTTTCTTGGTGCCCACTGATCGGCTGCCGGTTGAGGTTCGTCCAGTGCTCTTGGTAAGGTCGATTAATGAGTCAACTGATTCCTGCAACATACGCTTTTCGTTGCGCAGAATAATGTTGGGAGCACCCAATTCAATAAGGTGCTTCAAGCGATTGTTGCGGTTGATGACGCGACGATAAAAATCGTTCAAGTCAGAAGTGGCAAATTTTCCTCCGGTCAGCTGGACCATCGGACGCAAATCAGGAGGCAGTACTGGTAGTACCGTTAAGACCATTGATTTGGGATCGATTTTCTGTTTCATAAAAGACTCAATGACGCGAATACGCTTCAAAATCTTGGTGCGGCGCTCACCTTTTGCTTTTTCCAATTTCTTGTTCAGTGCGGCAATGAGTTTCGTAAAGTCAGTGCTGCTGAGTACTTCCAAGATCACCTCTGCACCCATACCTACCTCAACCAGGTCATCAATTTCCATATCACGCATGGCCAAATAGTCATCCTCCTCGAGGACGTTCATGGGTTTGATGGTATGCACTAATTTAGTGAGTTTGTCGTAGTAGTTTTCTTGAATAGCTTTCTTCTCACCAAAATCTTTGGACAGCGCAATTTTTCGCTGCTTGTATTTGTGTTCAATCTCAGATCCGGCAATATTCTGTTGGTCGGTATTGCTTACTTTTTTCTTTAATGAGGCTGTTTCTTTCTCTTCCAGTTTTTTCAAGTTTTCCTGCTCATTGACATACCACTTTTGCAGCATATCAATGGACTCTTTCAAACGCTCTGCAACGCGCTGTTCTGCTTTGGGACGCTTATCGGTATGTACCTGCTTGATGAGGTACAGTGCAAAATAGACAATGCGCTCAAGACCTGACGAAGAAATACCCAATACCTGAGCCAGGGGGGAACTCGTTGACTTGAAAAACCAAATGTGAGCAACCGGAGCAGCCAAAACAACGTGGCCCATGCGGTCACGACGAACGCTTGAGGAGGTTACTTCAACACCACAG
>JANLHK010000032.1 GCA_024653645.1 Candidatus Roizmanbacteria bacterium
CAAAAGAGTTAATCCAGCAGACAAGGGAGAATCGTAATCAGGAACTACATAACCTTAGAAACAAAGTAAAGGCTTTAGAATCCAAGCGAAACGTCCTAGAAGATAGTTTATTGGATCAGACGCTAGACAAGGAAACATTTAAGAGGAAGCACACCGAGATAAACATCGAAATTCAAGGATATGAGAATGACATGGCCAATATCGAAAACCAACGGGGGTTTGACGTTGATCTAGCCACTGAAATCCTTGATTTAGATACCAACCTATACGAAACCTACCAGAAGGCCGTATTTGAAGCCAAGAAACACTATTTGTCTATATTTTTCGACAGAATTGAAGTGTACGATAAAAAAATCCAACATGTAACCTATTCGCCATTGTTCCAAAAACTACTTGATGCCGAAAAGGTTACAGTTAGTAGTATCAGGCTCCCCGACGAGGATTCGAACCTCGAACCTTGATGTTAACAGCATCCTGCTCTACCGTTGAGCTATCGGGGAACTTGCGTTAACTCTTCATAGTATACCAAAGTCGTTATTGAGGTTGGAATTCTATTTTTTGCTTAAAATTCAAATAGGCAACGTCCGGATATAGAGCATAGGCTTTCTCAATAAGAGAAAGTGCTTTTTCCTGGTTTCCTAGCTTATATTCTATTTGAGCCAATATATACATAAGCAAGTGGCTGGTGGGAAACCGTATAAGCGCTTTTATGGCAAATGTTTTTGCTTTTTTTGGATTTTGAAACAATAGTACCCGAGCAAGGTTTTCGTAAGAGTATTGTTGATCTCCATACAAAATTGCCTTTTGGTAACATTCTGTGGCTTGGGTAAACTTTTTTTGCTCCTCATAGAGAAACCCTAGATTATGCCAGGTAACCCAATAGTCTTTTCGTAGTGTTATGGCATGCTTTATATGTTGCTCAGCCTCACTGTACCGTTTTGCCTGGGTGAGCTCTACACCCAAGGTATTTTCAAGTTCATAATTATCTTTCGCCATTGAAAGTCCGTAGCTGTACAGGGTGATATTATTCTTCCAGTTAAGACTACTCAGGGTTGCTTTTACTCCAAGAGCAATGAGCACTATGACGCTAACTACGAACAACTTTTTTCTTGAAATGAATGACCCGAATTTTGAGAGGTCAATAGCAGCGCCGATAATTCCCAAAAGGCCGATAATGGGAAAATAAAACCATCGGTCGGCAACAGTGGCATCAAGGGGGATGAGCTGGCTATGAAAAGCAAGCCCCATGATGAACCACAGAAAAAAAATTATATAAACGCGTGAAAAAGTTTTATTGTTTTTACCTTTTATGTATATAAAAAACAATACCGTAAAAAAGAAGATGACCATGGCGAGCGGCATAATAAAATCCGATAGGGTTATTGTCCGCACTGCCCAAAATTGGGAAATCGAGAGCGCATTGGGATAGATGGCGTTTCCTAGATAGTACGCGAGTATCTTTGGCATCGATAGGAGCCGCATTGATAACGGAAGAAACATCATAATATGTGGTATTTCGGTAAAACGTTTATCACTCGGTATGTTTGCGTATGAGTTACTGTACATCAGCGAGTCGATGGCCGTAACCCGCAATAACATATATATGGACACGGTAATAATACTGCTTACTATGTAGGCTTTTAATTGTTCCTTTTTAAGAAAAAAAATCGCTATAAGATTAATGCCCAAAAAAAGAATACCCGACTCTTTAGATAATAAAGAGATTAGTGAACAAAATGATGCTAAGAGTATTCTTTGGCTGGTCACGGGATAGTTGATCCATATAAGCAGCGAAAGCATACCGAAAAACAAAAAGAGTACATCTTGCAGGGTCGCAATATAGGAAACCGTTTCAGTATTGAGGGGATGTACCAAAAAAACTATGGCGAGTATAAGCGAAGTCTCTTTTTTGAAGAATCGAGCAAACAATATATATATAAGGAAGGCATTACCTATGTGCAGGCAGAGTTGGAGGATATGGTACGCGGGGGCATACGGACCTGCCAAAGCATAGATTAACGAAAGAAGAGTATAAAATACCGGTTTATAATATAGACCAAATCCTTCAAGAAATAATGAGGGAATACGGGAAAGCGAGTGGATTTCTGTATTATGTACCACTTGGGAAAAATCATCCCATACAAATCCATTGAATAGACTTAAGGCGTATACACCAAAACCAATAAGCGCTAAATAAGCAAGAGCTTTATGCTGCATATTATTATAATTTAGTAGTTTTTTTCGTTTATCAACACCACATCGTGCGCATTGCTTTCAACATACCCTGCTTGGGTTATTCGGATAAATCGCGCCTTTTTCCATAATTCAGGAACAGTGCGTGCTCCGGCATAGCTGAGTCCGGAACGAACTCCTGCCAGCAACCCCTCAACCACACCGGCAACAGGGCCTTTATAAGGAACAAAACTCTCGACTCCCTCAATTTGTTTGGTGTAGTTCTCGTCTTTATCACTGCCATCTACTACTACTTGTCTACTTTTTTCTTTCAATGAAGCTGAGCCGTTATATGGTTTATATTTTTTTCCATTTTTATTTATTATGTTTCCCGGCGTCTCATCGGTTCCGGCAAAGATATTGCCGGCAACAATGGCTGATGCTCCGGCAGCAAGTGCTTTCACAATATCTCCTGAATTGCGTATGCCTGCATCCGGAATACAGGTTTTGTTATATTTTCGTGCAGCCCGTGCTGTTTCTAAAAGCGACTGGAAACCAGGCACTCCAAAACCAGTCATAATCCGTGTGGTACATATGGATCCGGCACCAACACCAACCAGTAGGGTATCAGCGCCAGCATGGTACAAATCATTGGCGCATTCATAGGTAGAAGTGATACCAGCCATAAGGGTAATGGCATTGCCGAATCGCTGCTTGATGGTGCGAGTTGCCTCAATAGTTTTTTTCATATGGCCATGTGCCACATCAATATCAATCACCGTTGCTCCGGCAGCAACTAACTGCTCTACTCGTTCAAGGTACCCATTTTTTACTCCCACCGCAGCTGCAACAACCACACCCGCCGCATGCACCGCCATCACTTTTTTTATTTGATCATCAATCCGATCAAAGCGGGGCAAGATACCCAAACCACCGAGCTTGCCCATGGCAATGGCCATAGCAACTCCTGTTACCGTATCCATTTTAGTACTGATGAGTGGTATGGATAACCGTAACCGGGGAGAAATCTGTGTTGATACATCTACCTCTGATCGTGAATCGATTTCAGAATATTGTGGCACCAGTAGTACATCATCGTAAGAAAGCGCGAGTGGTATGGTGGAGCTTTTGAACACAAACTTTATGCTACTCCTATTATTTTACCTCGTCAATTTTAATCGTACAGGGCGTATGAGTACAGAGTTTTACTACCGTTTCGTTTTCAATCTGCTTGGTTGCGTAGGGGCCGGTATAGCCATTTTTTTTACCCAATGTTAAAAATTGCTGTACCGTATCGGTATGCCCTACGATCCATTGAAATTCCCCCGCTTGTAGGCGTTCAATATGGTCTTTGGTGAATTGTATGTCGTACAGCACTTTTCGATCAGCATAGTAAATGGTTACCGGATAGGCATTATCGGTTCGAAAAATGACATCGGTTGGTTTGCTATGTCTATTAATATACGTAGCCGTTTCTTTTTCTACTTCATTAGCGCCTCCGCGAATAATGGCATACATATTAACGGTAAATGTTTTGTAACTAATATATAAAAGCGGTATCAGCATGAGGATGGCTGCTGCCGGTTGTAGCTTAAATTGTCTTGCAAATGTGAGTACGGCATAAACACCCTGTGCTATGAGTACTGACCAAAATGGCATGGCAGGCACAAGATACCAGTTGTTGTGAGCTTCAGAAAACGACAGCAAGAACAGCAAAGAAAATGAAGCGAACAACATGATGGCGCTCTCTTTTTTGCGCCAAGCCATGAGCGCAACCCCTACGCCAATCAGCAGGGGAATAACCAATCTTCGTTGCAGACTGTAATAGAGAAATGAAAAATATTCAGTATGCGCAAATTGCGTGCCGATGTTCGTGGCGCCGTGCGAAGAATCAAAGAAAAAATATGACACATATCCGGGGCCGCCCCGCAGATCCCCTATTTTTATCCACGGCAACAAGGTAAGACTTAAGAAGCAAAACATGGTAACGAGGTATGCGGCGCGTACCCCCAAGGGCTCCTTTTCGTAGATAAGCGCAATACCCACAATACACAATCCGAAATATAACATCATGGTGCGTTGTAGAAAAATAAGAGCCAGTAGTACCCCCAGTGCGATGCTTTTTTTAGTATTCAGTTTGGTGAGAGACAAAAATACAATGGCGACAAACAACAACGCAGTAAGGGTATCAAGATTCCCGCTTCGTGCGCGCCACATAAATACCTGGTTAAGAGCAAGGCTCGCCCAGGCAAACAACGCCGGAACAAAACCAAACCGTTTATAGCTGTACCATGTGGTAACGGCGATAACCAGTAAGCCTGATACGGCAGAGACCAATCGAATAGAAAATTCATTCAATCCCAGCGCAAGAGCAATCAAGCTATTAATCCAAAACTGTAGCGGGGTTTTATCCGTAAATGTGTTTCCATTCCAATACATAATGATAGGTTCGCCTCGGCGAATCATTTCACGGGTAACCTGGGCATAAAACGCCTCATCCCAATTTTCGAGTGTATTAACCCCGAGTCGGTAAAAGATCATCCAGAGAGTTATCAGGACCAATCCGGCAAATGCGGTCAGTACTCCCCAATATAATTTGTGTTTAAATATCATGTTTTTTAATTACCAGCTTCCGCCTCCCCCACCACCACCTCCCCCACCCGATGATCCACCACTCCCCCCGGAAGAAAATCCAGAAGATGAGTTGGTTGGTGTAGCAGCAGATTGAAATTGTGAGAATGATGAATGTAGTGATTGTGATAGGTACACGCTTGAAAAGTGAGAGCCAGTGCTACTGTGATACCAATTAGGTTCAGTCATGGCAAGATCCTTAAACCGCTGTGCCCATATGCGCTCTACTCCGAATGCAATAGCAAAGGGTAATAGTTTTTCAAAAAAAGTTTGTGTTATGGCTTGATGTTCAAGGGTACGCTTCTGGCTGCTTAAGAAATTTTTAAGCGATACCCCTATGGCTGCCTGTCGTGCCCCTTCTTCGGTTTTTCGGGGCATGTGTAAACCAAAGGCGAGGGCGGAAATAATAAGGAGTGGATTCATAGTGAATACTGCCAAGCCGGTCATCACACCAAAGAAAGTTCGTATTTTTTGCGGGTTGCCAGCAAAAAATTCCTCTGCTACTAAATGCTCGTACACCTGGTTCTGTACGGTCGTCATGGTGGTACTGAGCTTCTTATCCTTAAGGCGCATTTCATCCCCGCTGCTGAAAAACTTGGTCATAAGCGTTTGTTCAAACGATAACAGCTTATCTTTAGGATTTGTTTTGTTGTTTCGGATAAAGTAAAAATCATTTTTTTTGCGCTCTTGTATTTTTAGATAACCGCGTTGAGCCAAGTGAATAACGGTGGCTAATATGTCGCGCAAATCAACCACTTCGTCCACTAAGCCTCCGGTTTCAGCCGGTGTCAGTTTGCGCCCTTGCTTTCCGTGTGGGGGTTCAAACCAGGCTGATACCGGTCCTGGTACTTTGGGGTCTCTTCCTTTGCGAAACCAGTCAAGTGCGATGGTGATGGGATACACAAGGTACCACCATATACCACCTACCACTATAGCCGCCAGTAGCAGCTTACCCAACAGGGTCTGGAAGAATGGAGTGACCAACTCGGGCTCAAGCACCGCAACGATTCCTTTAGGAAACAGGGCGACCAGTGTCAGACCTTCTCCGGGATTAAAAGGAGCTTGAGAACTATAGGTAAGCGTGTTGCCTTGTCTATTGACGGTACAGTTTTGTTTGGTGCTTCCCCGTAATCCGGTGTAACATACTCCCTCGGGAACCGTTGTTTCGGACAGCGGAAGATGAACGTTGGCAGAGGCTTGCAGGATGGGAATATCCCAGTCATTCCCCGTCACGTTCCAATACAGCTCATCATGATCTGAAAAATAGGTAAGGGCTCCCTTGACACGATACGTAATGACATACGTGTGTACTCC
>JANLHK010000036.1 GCA_024653645.1 Candidatus Roizmanbacteria bacterium
ACAGTGGATACATAAGCGTAGGTTGCAGGTTCTGAGTTGTGTATACATTTTTTAGTAATAGGTGCCCTTGTTGCCCCCATCGAATGGCGGCTACATACACATTAAGATCCCATGGGTCAAACCACGCGTTATTACCGGTGAAAGCATATCCTATGGGAGTGTTAATCAACGCGTACCAAGTAGGAAAATGAGTAATAAACAATACGCAGAATATAACAGCGCTCAGTATGAGCACATTGCGAACAGTGACTGTCTTCATATGAGTACTATCGACTCCATCCTTGAGGATGTGAACCATACCACGGTATGAGCGCTGCTACTGAATCGGCAATTGAGCGTTTTGATTTCCATCCCAAGATTCGTTGTGCTTTTTCGGTGTTGGCAATCATAGACGCATACTCACCCTGCCTGGGCGTGACCGTATCCACGGGAAATGATTTGCCGGTCACTTTCTGTACTTCGGAAACAACCTCTTTAACCGAATTTCCTTTACCGGTTCCCAGATTCAGTATCTCGCTGGTTCCACCCTTCAGCAGATGCTCAAGTGACATAATGTGCGCTTCGTTCAGGTCCACCACATTAATGTAATCCCGAATCGGCGATCCATCAGGGGTATCAACCGTAGGCGAGGTGATATGAAATGGTTCAATGCCGAGGGCGCCCCGTACCGCATTCTGAACCAGTAATACTGAGGGTTTTTTTGAATCACCAATCAGTCCATCATCCGAAGCTCCACAGACATTGAAGTAACGCAGGATAATGGTATTCCAACCTTTTAATTGCTGATGCCATCCGATCATTTTTTCAGTCATGCGTTTTGAATCGCCATACGGATTAGTGGGATTGGTCGGGTGTTTCTCGTCAACCGGTGAATACTCAGCCTCACCATAGACGGCACAGGTTGAAGAGAAAATAATTTTTTTCACATCATTTTTTTCCATATGTTTTAATAGGTTCAGCGAGCCGAGGGTATTGTTTTCAAAATACAAATCCGGCTCTTTCATGGATTCATCCACCTTACAAAAGGCCGCATAGTGAAGAACCGCATCGGGATGTTCTTTCTGAAACAAATCATCAAGGTTATCATGCAACGACCGCTCGTAGATCGTGAGCAGATCACTGCCAAATTTTTGCTGCAGCAATTCAAGCGGCTCATGATACCCTCGTGAAAAATTATCAAGTGCAATAACTTTGTAGCCTTTTTTCAGCAACTCATACGTCCCCACAGAACCAATATATCCGCCGGCACCCGTTACCAGTATAGTTTTCATTTTTTTGAAAGGATAAACTCTATATTCTTTGTGCCTTCTGCCGGGACCCGAAGATCATATCCTCCGGCTTGCGCAAACATAATGCCCAGAGCGACACCCATACCGTTGCCTTTACTTTCTGGACCTTTTATACCCGGATCAAGAAACTCATTACTCCATGGAGTTTCGCTCATATTACTGACCCGGTAATGAGTGCCGCCTTTATTGGTTTTCATATCAAATTCGAGTTCTCCATTGACCCCATGTTCCTGAGCGTTACCCAAAAAATTAAGCAGGGCAAATGATGAAAATCCATCGGGTAGGGTTGCCCGTGCACCCTCTGTTAACGGTACACCAAAATAAGCCAGCATTTCATTCAGCGGTAATTTAACACGTTTCATTTTTTCATAACTGTCTATATTGATGTCAGTGAGCATACCATACATCGCCTGAAAAGCTTCAAGCGTGTCCGGTCGATACACAAAATCAAGAGCTTCCGGCGGAATCGATACACTATCTAAGCTATCTCTTACCCGTGAATCTGCTTGAAGTCCTTTACGGGCTCTTGAGATACGGGATGCCAGTTTATCATCAAAAACCGTATCCTTACTTTGAATTAATAGATTAACCGGTGGAATATCGGGCATCTCGTCTCTATCAAAACTGGCATTGACTCCTCCCACCACGCCGGTAATATGATTGCCGATATCATGACTAATAACTCGATTCAAATCTATCTCTGCATGTTTACAGGCTCCAATAATCGGCCCATAGGCCTGCAGAAACCGTAAATAACCAGGAGGTACTGATTTTATAACCTCAGCACCAACCGCTTCTTTTCCCACATCACTCATATCTACTCATTCTCCACTTTCTTCTGCCAATATTCAATACTAACTCCACGATACGATCTTGTTTTAGTAATCGTATAGCCCAGTTGCCCTGGGGTAATACCATATAACGGAAAAGTATAGGGAACCACCGTCATCGTGCTACTCCTGGCAGTGCGAATATCGGTAATATGCACCGAGTCCTGATAATACCGTAGGGCGTCCAGTGAGGAGGGAATACCGTACACCGTCTCTGTTGGTGATAACGCGCTGCTTAAGCTCTTCCAATCCTCCCGGTGAAAAACAGGGAATAAAATATAGATAAGACTCCAGATAATGCATCCCGCAAGAATATACCCACGCTTCGAGCTGTAAGCCAACAGTAATGACAAGGGAACGGCAATATACAAAAAACGGAAATACGAAAGCAAGGGGGTGATGAACGATGCCAATACACCCAACAGGATGGGCACGACTAAGAGAAAAGCCAATTGATTATTACGTTTTGCCTGCATCACCAACACTCCTGCCACTAGTGCTGTCCATAGACCGGATACTGCCCAGTACCACAGTTTTGGTTCAAAGCTGATGCGTCCCACGGCAAATTTAAGCGGAATAAGCAGCAGGTTTTTGACGGTCACGGTACCCAAAACACTACGCCAGGCACCCACATCCCCTAATTGGGTCTGGGCGTTCTGTAGCTGCACTGACAGCAGCGGAAAGAGCAGTACAAGAGCAATGAGGGTTCCTGTCGATAACGCTATGACTGGCCTATACTCCCGTTTCCCGAGGTGCCATAACCAGAGGGCGGCAATAGCAAAGACAGAACCATAAAAGGTTGCCATACTAAAGCCTGCTGCCAGAGCCATACCAACCGAGTTCTTTTTCAGCGAATAATAATACATCACCGATAACAGAAACACGGCCATAAGATACATCCGAGCTTCCTGGGAGTAATACACAATAAGCGGCTGGAACAAAAAGAGGGAAGCGGCATATAACGGATGCTTTAGCTTCAATTCTCGGGCTATACCATACACCACTCCACCGGTGAACAGAGCAAACAGCAGGGAAGGAAACCTGAGGGCTATTTCGCCATATCCAACGACCGCAGTCCACACCTTCATCAACAGATAATACAGTGGTGGATGAAAATCAAGCGGTGAAAACCTGACGATAATGTCAAGAAAGCCGTACTCCCGCATCGCCCGTGC
>JANLHK010000040.1 GCA_024653645.1 Candidatus Roizmanbacteria bacterium
TGCCTTGCGAACGAGTAAGCTGCGCCAATGCGGCAAACACTGCCGACAACCACCATTTTTTCCGTACCATATACAGCAAGGCTAAGGCAATAAAAAAAAGAAAGACTGGCTCTGATGAGCCAACGTGGTACACCGTAAACCATCGGGGAGTAATAACAATAAATGGCAAAACCACTAGTAACGGATTTAATTTAGGATACAGCTCTTTGATTAATATATACAACACATACAGAAACAGTAACGCAAATACTAAGCTCACAAAAATCATAGCGCGGAAGTATCCCATAAATGAAAATAGGAAGATAAATAGTGGATACAGGGGAAAATGGGCGGCAAAATGAGTTGCCGGTAACCGCAACGTGTTAGCTTTATCAATAAGCTCCGGGTTATAAAACGATTTTGCAATTACCACATATGACGGGCCATCCCAGTTTTGGTAGATAAGCTGAAGCTTAAAAGGAGTAAATAACCAATGGGAAGCGTATAGGATAAGGGTACTGATAACAAATATCGCAGCAATAATTAAAAAATCCCTCAGCATAGTTCCAGTTCTTTTTTTCATATATTGATGATTTGCTAATCGGACTCTTCCCAATTATAGAACACTGTTACAGAAAGAGCTATTGCGTCGGCTCAAGCAGTACCCAGTTGTGCGATACGTAAGGTTCGCTACATAAATTACGGTTAAAGCAGCAAGGACGTCTCATTCCTTTGTTGAGTTTATCGAGCGCAACTGCTATATGTTTTTGACGAGTCTCGGGTGTTTTGACGGCTCGTATCCAGCGAATCCAATCCCAGCGGGCACCGGGGGTAATATCCTTCCATAATGCCTCGGCTTTGGGGGAAGTTACCAAAGCATTCTGTACATCTTCTGGAACTTCCGGTTCTATCCATTCCTTAGTTGGCTCAAGTGTAACCTGTACCTTATCGCCTGCCTTTGCAGAAGCGTCATTAAGTAATTTTTTGTCAGGACTAAACCAGTGGCTGGGGGTTTTCCCTGGTCCATACCTCCCATCGGGCTCAAGTACGGCTTTAAAAGGAGCGCCATTGATAGTCCCTGAAACCATAGTCATACCTCGTGAGGGAAGCTTTGCACTGGCACTCTCCGGTAGTCTCAGAATGGTCCAAGACTTGATTTTAAACAATTCAGCTTCAAAACGGATTTTCGACATTGGGGTGACTGACGGGATTCGAACCCGCAACATCCAGCTTCACAGGCTGGCGCTCTAACCAGTTGAGCTACAGTCACCAATATAATCGAATCCTATTATACTATATAGCACCAGACTCACCACGAGCGAATTCATTGAATAGTCGTGTTAATGTGTGCTTATCGACAGGTCCCCGATCGGGTTTTACTACATCGTACAAGCCAAAACAAAATGTAGTTGATCCTGTTCGTACTTGTGGTTTGTCCAAATACCACTGCATTTCGTCAGCAACGAAGTAGTGAGGAAATTGACCTCTATGCCGATACACGTTTGGCGGCACAAAAAAAACAATGGGCTTCCCGGATTCAGTTAAACAGCGCATAAAGGCATCAATATGGTTGTTGCGGCTCATATCAATGCCAAAATATTGATGAGCTTCATAAAAATGAGTTAAATCCAATACCTCAAGTGCTGCCTCAAGTGGGGCGCTGTCGAAATCAACATAAGATGCGATTCCCAAAGAATACCCTGGTGTGGTCGCTAACCTGTTTCGGTCTTGTAACAGTTTGCCAAAACTACAAAAACCAGCTGCATTTTTCTGCAAAGTAACCAACTCATCTGATTGTAATCCTGATTCCAGAGCGGCAGTTCCTAAATTTTTAAACTGTAAATCTGACCTGCCCCATTCCCTTATTTGTCTTATATTTTCGTGTATCATAAACCTATAGTAATTATACTACGCCACACCCCTCTTCACAAATTTAAAAAGTGTTGTATACTAGATTTGTTGATGAACATGAAAGCTCTTATCATTGTCGGTGTCGTTGTCATAATCTCCCTTGGAGGATTCTTTTGGTATCGATCAGCACAGTCTGAACCCACCACTACTCCCACTGAAGAATCAACTGATACAACCAAGGAGCCAACCAGTACGCCCACTCCTAAAGAAGCAAAAAAGAATGCCTATTCAATTGAAATATTGAATGGATCCGGAATTGAAGGCGAAGCCGGACGGGCACAGGAGCTGCTTGAAGGAGCGGACTATGATGTTCAGTCAACTGATAACGCTGATAACTATGACTATGGAGAAACCGTCATACGGGCAGGCAGAACCGTTGACGAAAAATGGCTTGAGGGACTGCGTGAAGAGCTGGGAACCAAATACAGCGTACAGTCAGAAACTGAAACCCTTAACGCCAGCGACAGTGATGCTGATGTAGTAGTTATTATCGGTAACCTTGATGATAACGGGGATAGCATGACTCCGGAAGAGGAACCCACTCCCGAGGAAGAAACAACTATAACGCCTGAGCCTACTGAAGATATAACTGAAACGCCTACCCCCTAATACACCACGCGGAAACAACTCGCTATTTAAAGTACGTGGAAAGCTGAATAAATGATTGGCTGGGTACATCGAGCCAAAATGATACTTTAGTATTTTCATCTTCTACCGATTTTGCATTGACAATTAACAGGTTTGGACCTGCCCAGCCGGTTACATCCTCAATACTATAGTCGGGAACCTGATCGACAAACAATTCTTGTACCGACAAATATGGCGTATTATTGGCAAACCACTCACCGGAACTATTGAGTACCAAGTACTGATTAACCGTCGGAGTTTTCTTAGTAAAAAACAAATAACTATTATCAGGAGACCACGTATTAAATGGGATAGCCATTATTTCAGAATCTAGCGCCGGTATGCTCAATACCTGCTGAATCTGTTCATCAGACTTTGCTGATACAAAGGCTGAATAGGTTGCTCCTTTGTCGTCTTGTGTTTTTTGCAGAACCAAGGTTTTACTTCCTTCTGGTGAGTCCATTGAGGATACCTGCGCATCGTAGGAAGGTGTCTGGGTGGGTGGAATGCTAATAGCTGGTATGGGAGCAGAAAATACCGACCGGCTTACTAACGTATTCCGTTTTACAAAAACGAAAAACACGATACCCGTTACCAGTGTAATACCAACTAACATAATAAAAATTGAGAAAACGTTTTTCATATTTGGTTATGCCGATTGGCTGTCATAAATAGTAATAGTGGTGCCTTCTTTG
>JANLHK010000052.1 GCA_024653645.1 Candidatus Roizmanbacteria bacterium
TACCAGCTTTACCATACCACCAGTGTGCTCATCAGTAGGATCCCCCACCACCACATCATCAGGTAGCAGAAGGTGGGTATTATGGCTTTTAGCGTAGGCCAAAAACTCCTGTGCGAGCCCAATCTCTTCTGCAACCAATACGCTCTTTCCTACCTCATACCCTGCTGCCTTTAAAAATACCGTAGCCAATCCTCCGCCTACTATCAGGGTATCGGCTATATCAGTGAGCTTCTTAAGCAGTGCCAATTTAGTCGTAACCTTAATGCCACCGATTATGGCAACCACCGGATGGGCTGGGTCTCTGACGGCCGCATCAATATGCTCGATTTCTTTTTTCATCAACAATCCTGCATAGGAGGGCAATAATTTAGGAACTCCAACAATGGATGCATCTGATCGGTGTGAGGCTCCAAAGGCATCATTTACATAGATATCGCCAAGGCTTGCCAGGGTTTGAGCAAATACAGGATCACCCTTTTTCTCACCTTCCCAAAAACGTAGGTTCTCAAGTAGATATACCGTTTTATCCCGGTGCACTATTGCTGTTTTTGCGCTCTCAATATCCTCAATCAGCACCACCGAGTAGCCCGGAGGCAACAATGATGCTAACCGGTCACGTACCGGTTTCAGGGAACAATGTTCCTCTTTCCCTTTGGGGCGTCCCAAATGAGACATGATAATAAGGGTTACTTGAGAATGCTGGAGAATATATTCGATAGTGGGCAAGGCGGCACGGATGCGCGCGTCATCACCAATTTCATTATGCGGACTCAGGGTGATGTTAAAGTCCACGCGCAACAATACTCGTGTGGAACCATCCAGTTTTGCCTGATCAATATAGTGTATGTTATGCAAAGCGCTCTACCAAATCTGCTAAGCGGGATGAATAACCCCATTCATTATCGTACCAGCCGGTTACTTTCACTAAGCGCTCATTCACCACTTTGGTGTAATTGGCATCAAAAATAGACGAATGGGGGTTACCGATATAGTCACTGGATACCAGTGGTGTCGTTTCATACGCCAGCAGGCCTTTCATGGACCCGTCAGCTGCTGCTTTAAAGGCAGCGTTTACCTCCTCTACCGTGACTGAACGCTTAAGCTGCGCTGTAACATCGGTAAACGATACAATCGGTACCGGAACGCGCAACGACATGCCGTCAATTCTGCCTTTTAGTTCAGGAATCACCCGCACTACGGCCTCTGCAGCTCCGGTGGTCGTGGGAATAATAGATAGGTCTGCGGCACGCGAACGGGTTTCGTTTTTATTCGCGTCATCAAGTAGGCTTTGCGTTGAGGTATACGCATGCGCCGTGGTAAGCATCGCGTGCTCCACACCAAACGTATCATGCAATACCTTAATGAGTGGCGCTGCAGAGTTGGTGGTACATGATGCGTTTGAAATGATCTGTACCTCTTTAAAGTTAATGCTCGCGTCATTCACGCCCAGCACACAATGGGGCATCTCGTCCTTTGCCGGCGCGGTTAATACCACTGCTTTGACCGATCCCCCGCTCGTGTGTTTCTGCAGATCACCGGTAGTCATAAATGCTCCGGTTGCATCAACCACAATATCGACGTTGTGCTGTGCCCACGGAATAGACTCGGGTGAAGCGACTTGCGACGTGGCAATAGACACGCCATCAACCTCAATGGCCTGCTCACGCGCCACTACTGTCTTTTCAAACTTCCGGTAAATTGAGTCGTACTGCAATAAGTAGGCCATAATATTGGTTGGTGTTTTGCGCGTATTGATAAGCGCAATATCAAATGTGCCACGCGTAAGGGCAATGCGAGTAAACGCCCGTCCAATTCTCCCAAATCCGTTTAAGCCTACTGTTAATTTTTTCATCGTATATTCTGTAGTTTACCTAATTTTTCTTTAAAGTAATCAACCCAGGGAATCGCGTTAGGATTTTCTTTATAATCGGCTGCCATATAGTAGGTAAGATATCCTCCCCACATCAGCACTTCCACAAACTGGGCAATGCGCGTGCTGGTTTTGGTGGTATATACATGGGAGGCGGCACCATTCTTTTCAACGACTTCCCTTGTCAAGTTCAATCGCTCACGGTTTCGGTTGATATACAGCTCCGAATCAATAAATACAAACGCCAGCTTTTTATCTTTCGGGTTCTTGAGTCCTTCCATCAAATGATGGTTCAGCTCAGGGATGGTATTGTAGTCAGCAAACAACTTTGCGGTTTCGTTCGTTTGGTTGCGAACAATGTGCGCATTACCCGAAAGATGGTCTGATGCCACATACACCGGAATGGCACCTTTCAGTTTAGTTGCCAAATCGCGTGCCTCTTTGCTTACTGCATCCTGAACACCGGCAATTTCATTCAGTACTGAGATGTCTGTTTTCGAATTAAGGTATCCCAGTTTTTCCAAAATGCTTGCACAACCAAACAACATGTATCCCTGCCCCATGCGTGGTTGGCCGCTGGGGTTATGTTTGGGTTCAAACTGATAATAGGGAGCGCTGTGCTCTTTTTGTATAGCAATCAATTCGCCGCCATTACTGATGGCAACACACATGGCGCCTGCTTTGTGCGCCTCTTTTAAATTGTAAATAACCTCTTCCGTAGTGCCCGAATATGATGAGGCAATAAACAGTGTCTTGGGGCCCACAAAATTCGGGAGCGTATACGTGTTCAATTTTGAAAGCGGCCTCGTAAGAGAAGTTTTATATAGGCTTTCAAGTACATAAAACACATACATGGAGCCTCCCATCCCGGCTATCACTATGTTTTCTGCCTCCCGAAAACTATCGGGAAATTCCACTGCAGCAGCCTCGCTTAAGGCTTGTTTCGCTTGCTCTGAAATCAGTTCTATTGATTGTAGTGCGGTATCTTTCATATGTTTATTTTGTAAATACTAATTATTGTAATGCCGTCGTATTAACGCCAGAGTTGAAATCGATTTCGCTGCACTCGTGAAGCAGTGCGCCGATATCTTTCTTCATCTGGTCATACTCGCCTTGTGTTTTGGCCTCAAACTTAATAGTTAAGTAGGGACCATTCTGAGACGCGCGCACAATGGCCATTGAGGTCGGCATATCAACACGGACGCCGTCAATCTCAAGGAATTCTCCGTGGGGATACAGCTTTTTCAACTTTCCTCCAATGGTTTCAGACACCAGCTTGAATTTAATCTCGTCTGGCGCTCCTACTTTAATCTCGGGGCTTGAAACATACTGGGGCAGCTCAGCGACTGCCTGCTTCAGCGTTTGCTGCTTGCGGGTTAAGTAGGCCAGAATGCGCAGTGAAGCAATAGCGCCGTCGTCATGGCCATAAAAATTGTCAACAAAATACATGTGACCTGACAGCTCACCACCAAATGGTGCTCGCTCTTCGCGCACTTTGGCTTTAATAAACGAGTGTCCGGTGAGCCAGATAACCGGTTTCCCACCTTTCGCCTTAATCACATCCGCAACCTGCTTTGAGCACAAGGTGTTAAAAATGATCTTTGATCCCGGCATAAAGTCCAGCACATCCTGGGCAAACAAGGACACCAGCACGTCATTCCAAATGGGTGTGCCGTCAGAGTCCACAATGCCCAAGCGATCGCCGTCGGCGTCATACGCAAAACCCAAATCTGCTTTTGCCTGCACCACACCCTTACCCAATCGTTCCAGCACCTCATGCTCGGTAGGATCAGGAGTGCCGACGGGGAAGTTCCCATCGGGCTTGGTGTTCTGTTCTATTACCTCACATCCTGCTCTGCGCAGAATCTCAGGCAAAAACAAACCCGTGGTGGCAGCGCATGAGTCAACAACCACCTTCACTTTACCCACCGGATCAATACGGCGCAACACATCATTAATATAGTCTTCCCGAATATCCTTTTTAATATGCTTTCCCTTTTCTTTTCGCGATAAAAATTTTCCCGATTGCACCAGCTCGCGCAATTCAATAATCTCATCAGTCAGCATGGTCTCGGAATAGCCGGTGCCGAATTTGAACCCATTGTATTCTTTTGGGTTATGGGATGCGGTAATCATAATCATGCCGCGGGTTCTAAAGTAGTA
>JANLHK010000056.1 GCA_024653645.1 Candidatus Roizmanbacteria bacterium
CCCCATCGGCATGGCTGTACCTTGGTCGTACCAGTATATATTTTCTTTTTTTTGCGCTGTTACTGAAGACCCAGGTATTGTCACTGACCCACCGTAAACAAACGCTGCTCATCGGCTTCGGGCTGCTGATTACCTCATGCCTTATCCAATACTTTCTCTATCCTAGTCTGCGCAATTTGCTGTATGCAGGATACGACCCCCATATGGGCCGTATGGTCGGACCATTTCTCGATCCTAATCTGTTGGGACTGGCACTGGTGTGGTACCTCATAGTGCTGCTTCCCGGGAGCTTGCTGTACATTACTCCTCTGCTGCTGTTTACCTATTCACGCATCAGTATACTGACCGGTATTATCAGTGTCGGATACTGGTACATAGCTAGCACAAAACAATGGATGGTAACCATCCTGGCAGGTGTGCTGATACTAGCGGTAGCCACTCTCTTGCCTCGCTCTGAAGGCATCGGAACCGATATATGGCGGGTAAATAGTTTGCTGAGCAAACCGGAGGCATTCAGAGAAACGATGGCAATAGCCAAACGCAATCCATTGTTTGGCGTCGGATTTAATACCCTCCCCCAACAGCAGGGCTCATCGCTGCCGTATCCCGACAACAGCCGATTTGGTATCGACAATACCCTCTTTACCGTATGGGCAACCAGTGGAATAGTGGGGATAGTGGGGTATCTGTGCACAGTTGTCCTACTCTTTAAAACCTATACCAGCCTGCAGGCACGTGCGCTTACCATCGCGTTCTTTATCCACAGCCTATCAGTCAATAGTTTTTTTACACCAACCCTGTTTTTACTCTATACGCTTCTTATTTTTTATATACAATCTTCGCTTCCTGCTTCGTCTCGTTCCCGGCAACGTCAGTCGCCACAACCGTAATCGTATTATCACCCTCTTTTAGGGTTATTGATGTGCTGAACGATCCATCGGCCCGTACCACCACCGGGGCATTGTTGATCTGAATAAATACCTCCTTATCGGTCTTTCCCTGCACGGTAAAGTCTGGTTTATCAACCGTTTTGCCATCTTCCAACCCATCAACGGTTAACTCGGGTGGCGTATCAAGATACAAAACCGCATAGTCTCTTGATTTTAGTGTCTGTTTACCGTCACTGTCCTCGCTTGCTACCCGCAGTATATTTTCTCCTTCAGTCAGTACTACATCAAACGAAAACTCACCTTCAAAGCTGCTACGGCGCGAATCTCGTTTTCCTCCATTGACCAGCAAATCAACCGTGGTTTCTGCCATCGCAGTACCATGAACCGTAATGGTAGCGGTATTGGTGGCATAGGGCACATCATCGAGCGTTGGGTCAAGCAGTACTAGTGGTCCCTCCTTTTGTACGGTGGTTGCAGCCGTGTTGCCTACCCCGTCGCGTACCGAAAAAGCTAGATTAATGAGGAAGCCAAAAATGAAAAAGATAAAGATATAACCAGCGGCAATAATAGCTGAAACAATGAGTGCCAACTTCATCCATGGATGTACTTTTTTTCTTCGTATCATATTCTTATGAGCCGATGGTCGGATTTGAACCGACGACCCATCGCTTACGAAGCGATTGCTCTACCGCTGAGCTACATCGGCACTTTTTGACTCTCTTTCGCGTTATGGTACGATTTTACCATACGCTACGCACATTACATGCTCTGTAGCTTTGCGATACGCTCCTCAACCGGCGGATGGGTACTAAATAATCGTATCCACCAGGACGTTTTCAATGCCTTACTATCTGCTCCAAACGGGTTCTCAATAAACATATGGGCGGTTCCGTTGCTGGCAGTGGACAATCGATGCGGGTTTTGTGCGATTTTTTCCAGCGCACTCGCCAATCCTGCCGGATAGCGGGTAATGTAAGCGGCAGAGGCATCAGCTAAAAATTCACGCCGACGCGAAACAGCCAACTGCAACAAAGTTGCTAGAATCGGTGACAGTACGGCAACTGCTATGGCTATTACCATCATAATGGCCGAACCTTCTCTGTTGTTGTCGCGATTACGCCACCACAATGAACGCATAAAAAAGTCGGTCAGATACACAATCACGCCTACCAGTACCGATACCACGGTCATCAGTAATATGTCGTAGTTTTTGATGTGCGACAGCTCGTGGGCAATCACCCCTTCCAATTCCCGCCGATCCAGCACTTCAAGCAGACCCTGCGTCACGACCACCACTGAGTGTTTGTAGTCTCGTCCCGTAGCAAAAGCGTTGGGTGCTGAGTCAGGAATGATATATACTCTTGGTTTTGGCAGGCCAGCTGCCAGCGCCAGGTTTTCGGTTACGGTATACAGGTCAAAATGCTCTTCCCGATTAGCCTCATGCGCCCCGTGCAAACTCAGCACTATTTTATCGGAGAAAAAATAGCTGATAAAGCTCATGAACAGGCTGATAAAAAAAGATAATATCAACAACCCGCCACCCTCAAATCCCAATGCCTTACCAATAACAAAGGCAACAAAGGAGACAAATATGACAAACAGGATTAACGCAAGATAGGTCTTAAGCTTATTGCTGTTTATTTCAGAGTAGACGTTCATGCAAATGAAACGTTCACCGGCTTTTTATCGCCTGCGTCAGTTTCAAAATACTCTGATTTTTTGAATCCGAACCAGTTGGCAAGTACATTACCGGGAAACTGTTCAACCGTCGTATTCATCGCTTGTACGTTTGAGTTGTAGAACTGACGCGCATAGGCAATTTTGTCTTCCGTATCAGAAAGTTCAGCCTGTAGCTGTACGAAATTTTCGTTGGCCTTGAGCTGAGGATAATTTTCTGCAACCGCAAACAAGCTTTTCAGCGCTGAGCTCAACATCGTGTCTGCTTTTCCAGTTGCCTCCACACCTTCAGCCTTCATCATGCTAGCACGGGCTTTCGTGACGTTTTCAAACACCTCTTTTTCATGCTTTGCATATCCTTTTACGGTTGATACCAAATTGGGAATAAGATCAGTACGACGTTTCAGTTGAATATCAATACCACTCCATGCCTCCTGCACCCGATTTCGCAATACCACCAAACGGTTATAGGTACCCCACACAAAAAGTACGAGAAGCGCGACGATTCCTGCTAATATTAAGTACATATGCAAGTATTGTATGATGTTTTGCACCATTTTACAAGAGCCATCAGCACCTCGCCGTTTCACAGCAGACTCCTTATGGTGTGGCGTAAACACATAACAATTTTTGCGCTCGTGGTACTGTGCTTGACTCTTAATCTTGCCCACCGAAAACAGTTTACGGTTCGGGTGCCAAGAATAAAAACCGGGATTATTAGAACCTACCTTGTCAGCTACTTTACTATTAAACGGGTACTGACCAAAGCCAATGCTCCGCTTGCCACCGAGGCACATAACTTTGCCAGCAGTTGTATCCGCTATAATCTTAACTGTTACCTCCTGCCTGCCATTTCAGGAGTTGAATCGGGATTCGGAAAAGCCATGCTTGAGGGCAGCCACAATGCCTGGGGTTGGGGAGGCGGCTATTTATACTATCCCAGCTGGAGCTACAGTATTGATGTAGTGGCCAAAGGTATTCGACAGGGATATGTGAACAAGGGATTAACGACGCCCGAGCTTATGTCATCAGTGTATGCCCCACCTTCAAAGACCTGGGGCGGCAATGTGCGTTACTTTCTTACGAGGTTTGAGACAGAAGAGATAGAAACAAAACGGCAACTAGAGCTAATGGAACACGCATACGTGCTGTAATTGCTTTACCACTACTTAGTTTGCTATACTTCTTGTCATCATTTGTGGGGTCGTAGCTCAGCTGGCTAGAGCGTCCGCCTGTCACGCGGAAGGTCGCGGGTTCGAGTCCCGTCGGCCCCGCCTTCGCTCGCTAAAGCGAGCTACGGCGGGCAACGCCCGAAAAATAACTTGCAAAAAGAGCATCCATCATTCATAGACTATCATCCGTTGATCAAAAAATTCTTAACCGTATTATTTCTCCTATGCACTACGTGCATATACTTGGATGTAATGACAAGCATCCCTACATTGGTTGTACAAACAATTTGAAAAATACCGTAAATCAAAATCAGGCAGAACTTTTATAAAGAAACACCAATTATTTAATTAGAAAAATTTTGTCATTTCTACGAAATCTACACCAAAAAAATGATTAGGTAAGACCGCGCTTATCTTAAAACCCATAGCTTCATAAAATGTAACTGCTTTCCAACTTTTACCAGTAGTTAAATATAGTTTATGTCCCTTTTGCTTCCTTGTTATTTCCTTAGCTTTTTGTATAAGTAATTGACCTACTCCTTTTCGATGAATTTCTTTTTTAACGAGTAATGTTTTTATATGACCGACACCAGCTTCAACCTTGAGCTCCATGGTTCCCAGGATTGAACTATTCTCTTCAACTTTTACATAATATATTTGAGTGTCCCACGTAATTTCTTTCCCAAAATGCTCATGGTTATAGCGTGGCCATTCGTTCTTATCAAATAATCTCATCTCTTGAGACTTCCTTTTTAGTATTTTAACTCTCATGTGAGTTATGATAACATAATCAAAATAAATACCCCCTTGTCCACTCTCTTACTCTGGCACTATCCTCCCCTGATGAGGATCTACGATATCGGTTACGCAACTTAATATAGATTGTCTTGGCAATCTAATCTCTATATATCCGATAGTCAATACTTTACCAATACACACTTGATACATACTATAGGACATAGTATAATATACATACTTGGTGTGTATACAGTATATAACTGCTAAAACAAGCAAGGCATCTATGTCTATATAAACACCCAACTACACCTACTCCATGGATGTGCTCTGTGGATGCGGCGTATGAAAGGATTATATAGATCATAGACTCGCTCATTAACAACTTGTATCTACACGAAAACCATGTGTGAAGATGGTTGAGGGATATATGAGCTTGAGGAGCACTCGAATTCATGTACACCTCAATCATCTCGCAAGTAATAGCGAAACGAGATTCGGATTGGGGCAAATAACTCATTTACCCAAGGAGGGTAATATGTTACGCAAGAGTAATCTTTTAATAAGTCTAGCCATAGCATTCACGTTTTTTTTGCTATGGCCCGGAAACGCGAAAGCTGAGGATGTAACACCAGCCGAAATCAATAATTTTGCGGTGGGTGTCGACGCGACATCAGCTGAAGTGTACGGGCATCGGCCCGTTGACACCCGCGTTGTAATCGAGAATATTTCCAACGAGACGCGTCCATTCACTGCCACGGTATGGTACGGAGGTTACGCCTGGGGTGGAGAGATGTATCCTTATACGTCTACCATCAATTCCACGGTGTATTGGACACAAGGCAACAATAACAGTATCACCTACTCGTGGAAAGGGACACTAGATCCAGATGAACGTGCCGAGTTTTATATCCGCACATTCACGGGATTGTCTGTGGGTAATTTCAAGTTTATCGTCATCGATATACAGGAACCCTTTCAACTCCACGTTGAACGCAACCTCACGGTTACGAAAGGCAGTGGAGAATTGAAGGGGATCATCAAGACGATGCCCGATAACAACCAATGGCAGGCTGGCGAATGGCGCCAGTTTATCATTGAGGTTGAGTCACCGGTTCTAACGCAATTCAAGGTGCAGTCGATGGAATCGACCTGCCCTATGACATTACCAGCGTTTGCGACCAGTGACCCAAATCGTACCTGGCACGAGTTTTACAGCGGGGCCTTTCAGCTCCCTGCAGACACTGTGCTGGGGTCATGCATTATGACAGCGACCATTGAATCCCTATGGACCGATCAGACGTTTACGGTCCAACGGGAATTCACCGTGACTCCGCCGGAAGTGGTACCACCGCTTCCCCGTATCGACGTGTGGTCAACTGTTGCCATTCAGTTAGGCGAAATTGCGGTCGATAAAATATTCACTATGACCGTCGTTTTTGGCAACAACGGCACTGAGGCCGCTAAAGTCTGGGAGATTGCCTATATCCCAGAAAGACATGTCATTGAAGACGTGCTGCAACCGGGTGAGACGGTTCAATATCAGTATTGGCCCAAACTGGGAACCTCTCAGGTATATTGGACAACAATTGATGTACAGGACGGCGTGGATTCAAACCCCGCCAACAACACCAGTATCGTAACGGCGGGCGTACCGCCACAGGATGAGATGCCAATCCTTCAGATTGAGTATTTCTTGCCGGCCCTATTCCGACAATAAGCAGAAATCGTGTAGTACAAGTTTGTAAGCGAGAAGGGCCCTGCGGCAACAATGCTGTGGGGCCCTTTTCTATTTATACGCTATATATTAATTCACACTTGGTAGGATCCAAAATCTTACTCGTATTTTTTATGAGCTGTATGCTGTTAATGCTGATGTCACCAAAATGGGTATCTTTTTGTGAACGTAAAAAATCCAACAGTGCTTGTTTTGGCTTTTTTTATACCTCATGTAATTCATCCAGCAAACCTTTTCGTACGCAGGGAGTGATGTGGTGTAGTCGTCCCCATGAATGCCAATGGCACGGCGCAATGACACACGAAGTTGTGCTATATCTATGCCAATGGGGTACGCGCTTATTGAAGAAGATTGCCCATTACTTCCCAGTCCAAAAAAAATAAACCGCAGAGCCTCTTTCGTTACATGGTGCTTTATAGCTTGAATAATAATCTCTGCCCCCGTCTCTATTGCTAAATTCCCTAGTAATGTTATGTGAAGCTGATTCAGGGGATACCTGTACTGGCCTGGGTCTATTTCGTTTATTTGCTGTATTAATTTGTCAGCCGCGTCGATTGCTTTTTGTTCAGGACGAAGAACTATCGTGTAATTTTGTTCAATATCATCGGTTTCCATGGGGATAATGGCTTCTGGAGTAATCTGTTCAATCTGGCGCATAGACTGGGAACGAAAGTCAGGAATAAGAAAATCCATAGGGGGTATTATGCCATAAATACCTTCTTGAATCTTCATCGTCTCCTATATAATTAAGGCTATGAGTCACCATAGACAGTCGTCTGATTATGACGCGTATTTAGCTTCACTGCATGCTAATAGAAATACTTCTGATGAGCTTATTGCCAGGATCATAACAGAAGGTACGGGTAAATCACTGTTAACAAAACAAAGAATCATCGCTGGAGAAGCAAATGAGGTCTATGACATAACACTGACGAATGGTGATTCGGTCATACTGAGAATTTCAAACGATGAAGATAAAAACTTCAAGCAGGAACAGTGGGCCATTAATCAATGTAAAAACATGGGCCTTCCGGTCCCCGCTGTTTTGTATATTACGGAGATACGGGAGAAAGATAATTACCTTGCTTTCTGCATACAAGAGAAACTACACGGTGAATTATTGGAGCGAGGAACCATTACGATGAGCAGCATGGATCAATCACACCTAAAAAAAATTATTATTAAGGCAGGTATAACACTTGCGCAAATACACTCTGTTAAGACAAAACAATTTGGCTACATTGATGGTGAAGGGAGAGGTGAATATACAACGTATATCGAACTATTAGGAGAGGATAGTAAGCATAAGGAACAATTTATAACACTTTGCAAAGACAGTAATGTTCCGGAAAAAATAATGCGTAGAGCATTTGATCTAATCGATAATTATCTAAAAACAAAACCCGTTATTTCACCTGTTCTTAATCATAACGACTTCGGCCCAAAACATATCATGTTTATAGATGAAACCATTACCGGCATTCTTGATTTTGGTGAAGTATCAAGCCATAGTTATGTGAATGACTTAGCTCGTTGGGATTATTGGCATAGTGAAACAGTTCCCCTCGAATGGCTGCTTGAGGGATATGCTAAAGTTGCGCCACTAACGAGTGATTTTCATGAACAGCTTCAAATTATTAAGATAGTAAACGGCCTTAGTACCATGTGGTGGTATTACGATCAAGATTACCCCAAAGGGGTATCTCAAGCAGCCGAAAAACTGCTAAAGGACGTAAAACTACTTATATAGACATCCCTTTCGTACTTTTGTACTCTTCAGTACCGATACACATCGGTAGAGGAACGGGGGCTTTTTAACGTTGTGCCCCCAACTGCAACGCTCATCCATCTACATCTAACCGTAAACTGTGGGGCTAGAATTTGGCCTAAGACCATTTTCGAGCCAACCGTCATTGATGAGTTGTTGTGCAACATATTCTGCTAATTCAACCAACTCATGTTGACCCTCACTGTCATACAAATCCAACCCTGCGGCACTTGCATTTACCTCACCATACAGATACCACCTTCCGATGTGGTCGATGGTCTCGATAGGATACCACCT
>JANLHK010000061.1 GCA_024653645.1 Candidatus Roizmanbacteria bacterium
TGAATGAAATCCGTGAAATGCGAAAAGGTGCTTTGAAGCGGATTATTAAAGATTATGAAGGTGAAGTGTGGTGTATTAGTAAACACCTGTTAGCAGCATCCATGCGGTTCATGGAAGTAGGAACGAAGGCATTAACCAAAGGAGATAGGGATGGTGCACAAACTATGTTTAAAAACTCCTATCAGCTTTATAGCTTGTTCTGGGGTATTAATCTTGGTTTGTTAAAAACTAAAGATATCAAGTCTACCCAACCAGCACAGGTTGCCTTTTTAAGCGAAGATCAAAAACCGACTATGAAGGGATCGGTCAGTATGTTTGAAAAGCTGGGACAACTGGTGAAAAAGGCCATTGACTGTTGCAAAGAGTAACCCTATACTATCCCCCTATGGGGGATATATGCACGCACCAAAAAACATACAGCAAAACTTGCTTCATCGACTAAAAATAGCCCGTGGTCATCTTAATAAAGTGATTAATATGGTTGAAAAAGATGAATACTGCATAAATATCATTCATCAAAATCAGGCCATACAGAGTGCATTAAAAGAAGTGGATACGATTATGCTGGAGAATCATCTTAAGAGCTGTGTGGTACATCAAATAAAAGAGGGAAAAGTAGAAAAATCCATTGAAGAGGTGATGCAAGTGTTCAAAAAAACCAATAAAGGACCGTTAACATGACACTTGATGCCGTAATTGTTATAGCAGCTAGCATGACCGCAATAGGTTTTACCTATTGGTTTTTTCTTATGAAGAAAGAAGAAGACATGGTGGTGGCTGGCGACTCTATAGATATCACGGTTGACGGTGGTTACCACCCAAGCGTTATATCTATTACCAAGGGCAAAACTACTAAGATACACATTACCCGGAAAGACCCGTCTCCCTGTTTGGAAGAGGTAGTTTTGGCAGATTTTAAGATCCGACAATACCTACCCCTCCATAAAACAGTAACGATAGAACTTACTCCTCAACATGTCGGAGAGTTTCAATTTTCGTGCGGCATGCATATGTTTCATGGAAAGGTAAGGGTGATGTAATATGACCACCGTAAAAAAAACCTACTCGGTTAAAGGCATGCACTGCGCGTCTTGTGTGCGAGTAATAGAAAAATCTCTTACCAGAACACCGGGTATTTCCGACGCGGTAGTAAATTTGGCAACGGAAAAAGCAACCGTTACCTATGATTCCGCAGTGTGCAACGACGAACAGGTTTCTGCTGCAGTAACCCGCGTAGGCTACTCTATAGTAACTCCAAAAGATGCGTTGTCTGAGGATCAAGAAAAAGCTGAAAAGGTCTTAGAACTAAAAAGGCTAAGAAATAAAGTGGTAATAAGCCTTCTCTTTGGCGCGCTTATCTTATGGGGTAGTTTTCCGGGATTGATACAAACCGCCCCTGAATGGCTAAAACTCTTTTGGGTACAACTACTACTTGCTACACCGGTTCAATTTTGGGCAGGTTGGGATTATTATCGAGCAACTATCCCCGCCTTAAAGAATAGGACAGCTAATATGGATACGTTGGTTGCTTTGGGCACAACGGTAGCTTACGCATACTCGGCATTTGTTACGTTCTTTCCTGAGGTAGTTATGGATATTGGATTGGATGCAATGCCGTATTTTGATGTTGCCACAATCGTAATCGGACTCATTCTTCTGGGCCGCTATTTTGAAGCAAAGGCAAAAGGCCAAACGTCTGAGGCCATTAAAAAACTGATCGGTCTCCAAGCAAAAACAGCACGGGTGATACGAGACGGGCGTGAAATAGACGTCCCAATCGAAGAGGTGCGTATTGGCGACGTAATACGGGTAAGGCCTGGTGAAAAAATTCCGGTTGATGGAATTGTTACCGAGGGAGAATCTTCTGTTGATGAATCAATGATAACGGGAGAGAGTATTCCGGTAGATAAACATGCCAAAGATACAGTAGTGGGTGCAACGATGAATAAAACCGGAACGTTTACCTATACTGCCAGCAAAATCGGGCAAGACACTATGCTTGCACAAATCATTAAACTAGTGCAGGAAGCACAAGGATCTAAGGCTCCCATACAACGAATTGCCGACACTATATCTTCATACTTTGTTCCTGTAGTTATTATGCTTGCTATTGCAACATTTGCCATATGGTATGTTTTTGGGCCCAACCCTGTTTTGTTGTTTGCATTACTTAATATGGTAGCGGTGCTTATTATTGCGTGCCCGTGTGCAATGGGCCTCGCCACGCCTACAGCAATTATGGTAGGGACCGGCCTTGGCGCAGAAAAAGGAATACTGATAAAAGATGCAGAAAGTTTAGAAATTGCGCATAAGGTCAATGTAATTATCTTTGATAAAACCGGAACACTAACCAACGGAAAACCCGAAGTCACTGATATTATTCCCATTACTAGTATGAGTCGAAAAGAACTACTTGCCGTATCCTCATCCATCGAAAAAGGCTCCGAACACTCACTGGCTGAAGCAATAGTAAAAAAAGCAGAAGACGAACAGGTATCGATTAAGCCCATTACTCAATTTAAAGCAATCGCCGGGCACGGAGTTGAGGGGTTATTGGGCACAAAACACATTTACTTTGGTAACCGAAGGCTTATGAAGCAAAAAAGTATTGCTATAGACTTGCAGCATAACAAACAAATAGAACAGCTCGAACACGATGGAAAAACTGTCATGATGCTTGGGATTAATACAACACTGGTTGGATTAATTGCTGTAGCAGACACGATAAAAGATTCTGCAAAGGACGCGATAGCAGTACTTAAGAAAAAAAATATTGAGGTAGTAATGATTACCGGCGACAATCAAAGAACCGCTCGGGCAATCGCTGCAAAACTAGGCATCGACAGAGTATTGGCAGAGGTATTACCAAACCAAAAAGAAGCAGAGGTAAAAAAAATCCAGGCACAGGGGAAGGTGGTAGCCATGGTTGGTGATGGGATAAATGATGCTCCGGCGCTTGCTGCCGCAGACGTCGGTATAGCTATGGGAAGCGGAACCGATGTTGCCATAGAGGCCGCCGACATTACCTTAATTAATAAAAACCTGCTATCTGTGTCCTCCGCCATTGAGTTATCAAAAAAAACCATGAGAACCATAAAACTAAACCTTTTTTGGGCATTTGGATATAATATATTGCTTATACCGATTGCCATGGGGGCGCTGTATCCATTTTTTCAAGTTCTCTTAAGTCCCATATTTGCATCTGTTGCCATGGCAACCAGTTCGATATCGGTGGTAAGCAATTCTCTATTATTAAAAAGAGTTAAAATTTAATTATGAATTTGTGGATTATATTTTTAACCGGATTAACCATAGGGGGTTTAACGTGCCTTGCGGTTCAAGGCGGTTTACTTGCTTCTGTTATTGCCGCTAAAAAGGATGATACCAAACGTAATAGCGGTGTGGTTTTTCCCACCCTGGCTTTCCTTACAACCAAACTGGTAGCGCACACCGTCTTAGGTTTTATCCTTGGCGCATTTGGTGGAGCAATAGGGATAAGCGAAACAGCACAGATAACGATGCAATTTGTAGCCGGACTCTATATGGTTATCATTGCACTCAACCTTCTCGATGTTCATCCTATATTCAGATATGCCGTTATTCAGCCTCCCAAATTCTTAACCAAACGTATTAAACATCAGTCCAAAAGTAAAGATTTATTTGCTCCGGCGCTATTGGGAGCTATGACTATTTTTATCCCGTGCGGCACCACCCTTGCCATGGAGGCTCTAGCGATAAGTAGCGCAAACCCTTTATTGGGAGCGGCTATTATGGCGGTATTTGTATTAGGAACCACACCACTTTTTTTTGGCATTGGATGGCTAACCAGCATATTGGGAGATGCTTTTAGATCGAAATTTCTCAAAATTGCTGCCATTGCCGTAATATATTTAGGCCTTACCTCTATGAATGGCGCTCTTGTTGCTGCAGGTTCTCCTATAGCCCTAAAACCAAAAACATCAGAAAAACTGTATAACGAAGCTCCCGTATCTCAAACTATAGAAATACGGGTTACTGCCAGTGGGTATTCACCCAATTACGTCAGAGTAAAAAAAGGCTCTCCGGTGACCGTAAAACTTATTGGTCAAAATGCATACAGTTGCGCTTCAGCGTTTCGTGCCCCCACGTTAGGCATAAACAAAAATCTACAACCAAATGAATCGTACACCTTTACCTTTACGCCACAAGAGACAGGAAAAATTCCCTTTGCCTGCTCAATGGGTATGTATGGAGGTGTTATTGAAGTTATATGAACACCGTTGTTAGAAAAATAATAAAGATTAATGGCATGCACTGTACCGCATGCGCCATGAGCATTGATTTTGATCTGGAGGATCTTGAAGGAGTATTGTCGGTAAACACCAATTATGCCAGACAGGAAACCAATATAGTATTTGATACTAAAAAAGTTACCTTTGAGACAATCATCAACATCATCAAAAAAACAGGATATGATGTGTTAGACTGAAATCTACCTATGCAACCCTTGAGCCTATATCGAAAATTTAAAAAGCGACATAAAGTTCTCCATATTCTCGTTATGGCAACTGCTGTTGTTATGTTCTGGAGGGGAGTATGGGGAATTCTTGATTCCTATTTGTTACCCGATAACACCTTATTGAGCTATGCCGTATCAGTGTTAGTGGCTTTTGCGATTCTTTATCTTGACGACTTTCACCTCAAGGAACTTGAGTAATACAACCTTGTGTGCTACGCATTTATTCCTATTTGTTACCTATATTTTTTGTCCTTCCAGTGCTTTTTTTCCGCACCAATTTATGCTGCAACCTTTAGTATTCAAGCTGGTTTATCTGCGGGTAACGATAAGCACACTCAGGTTGTTTACATAAACGAGGGTGGGGATAATTTTGCTATAATCTTGCCTGCATGCATGAACAGTCAAGCTCCGGGCTTCACGACTGGATATCGTCGTTAATTACCCGCGTTGATGCATTGCGTGGAGACCAATTTCGTTCCCATGAAGGGTTAAGAGCCCGCCAGTATTTACGCCGTTTTAACCTAGACTGGAGTCAGCTTAAAGGGAAACAAATATTGGATATTGGCGCTGGGCAGGCGGGTTTTGCCAAGCGTGCCCAGCAAAAAGGAATCTCTGTGGTTTCATTTGATAAAGCGTATGGATATATGGGGCTTGAAGATTTTAAACCATTTAAGGGCATTCCTTATATTATAGGAGATGCGCAGGCACTACATACCTATTTCTACCCCGAACAATTTGATCTTGCTCTATCAAAATCTTCATTAAAATACATGTTGGAGTTTCCTAAAGACAGACAGCCAATAGTTGTATCTATTGAAGAACAATTCAATCACATCGTACATGAAGTTGAACAAGTACTAAAATCTGGGGGTGAATTTCGATTTGATGGAGAGGATTGGTTATATAACCTATATGCGCTACATAACTCTTCACAGGCTCAAGAAGTTACCATTCAGCAACAAGCAACCCACGGACTAGAGTGGGCACAAAATATCAATCCTCATATCACATTGCACTGGGGCAAAGGAAAAACCGAAACTGAAAAAAAACCTTTTTTTATTTTTTCAAAACCAATACAATAAAAATCATAAATATTCTTTTAATACCTGTTCAGTTTTTTGTGCCTGTTCTTCAGATAGGGAAGGCGCAATAGTATGCATATAATCCTCAAGGTTGCGTTGAAAACTGAATAATAGAGCATCTTGATATGGTTTTGATTGTATGACTACCGTAAGATAGGCCTTACTCTGATCTGATAATATTACTTCATTTAGCTCTTCATAAATAGCTGATTGCTGATCTTTGGGTAGTCTATGTACCACCACATCAAGCGCCTGTTTCTCACATGCCCACATAAATTTTTTTGCGAATAATTGCTTATCGTCCTCATAGCCTATGCTTGATGGTGTTTTGAGTAACAGCGTCATCAGGTGATTATCCATCTTTTTGCTTTCTTCCTCTTAATAAACCACTTAGCATCCTCGTAACAAATGCCCCTAAGCCAACCTTACCCACTAAACCAGCGAGCTCTGCATTACCCGTAAGAAACAGCATTGATCCAATAGTACTACCGCCTATGGAGGCAACGTTTAATGCCTTATTAAACCAACGATGCGATGCACTTGTCGGACTTTGCAGCCGTTCAGTTTGTGGGGGAGCTGCTGCATACAATGATGGGCCACTTATGATTTCTGACATAGTAATGTAAGTATACTTAAACCAAGAGATTTAATAATTACGTAAAAACGTCAAAGCATAAGTCACAATCATAACCAGAAACTAAATAGATATCAGTGTCTGCATATATACTGCACCTAATGATGCTGCACATGACACTCTGTGATATGATATTGTTTATATGAACGAAAATAACACTCAAGATTTTAGTGTAGGCTATCACATCAAGGAGTCGTGGGAACTGCTTAAACAAAACGTACTCTCAATTATTCTTATCAACATTGGCTTAATAGTGGTTTCACTTTTAGCCTTGGTACTATTTGCGGGAGGAATTTTTGCCTATATTTGGCAGAACCATGAGCTCGTAGGAGCCTTTAAGAATTTAGTAGATGGAGACGGAATCGAAAACTTCAAAAATATCCGTAACTATATATCGTACATACAAATTCTTGCCGTAATGGCCGCTGCATACGGCATTATAGCTTCACTCATTGGATTTGTTGCACAAGCCGCTATCGTACTGCTTGCTTCTGATGAGACAAAAACATCTCGCCTGTCGGCATTAAAACGGGCTTTGCATATTGCTCCGCTATTACTTCTTACATCTTTGGTAGCCGGCCTACTTACCTCTGGTGGATTTATTCTATTCATCATCCCTGGATTGGTCATGGCGCTCTTCACCGCATTCGCCACCTACGAAACCATTTTTAACAAACGGGGTCCATTTGCCGCTATTTCTCATAGCGCGCGGCTCGTTGGCTCCAATTTTGGCTTAGTATTGGGAAGAATATTGTTGTTGTTTATCGTGAGTTTGGTGACCCCTATTTTTCTACAAAATGTAAGCAATATTGAATCAGTAAAAGTATTGGTCAGTATACTGTCGGCATTGATCAACATTTTCCTCGGTTGGTTTGGGATTATGTATTCGGTGGTACTGTATAAACACATCGCCTCCAATACTCCTCCAGATGCAAAATCGCACACCTTGTGGATGTATATTGTCTCGATGGTAGGCTGGGCAATTCTGGGACTCTTGCTCTACTTCTTTATTGGATTTTTGGGTCCATTGATCAAGAAAGAAATTGCTTCAGAGTTAGGGAATAAAAAAATGAGTAATACTCAAGTTGTGACGTTTGATAACTATGCGCCATCAAACTGTGGATTATCAGTGCCTATTCCCGATACCGTCGACTCAGAATCAAAAACATCTCGACAATGGATTTATGAGGAACGATTTACCACCCCAGATGCATTTCGTAACCTTGCGCCGCAAGACATTACTTCGCAAGGAGTGCTAATAGCATTATTAAGTTTTAAATCAAATGATGAGCGAATTAAACAAGACCAAAAAACGTTTAAAACCGCTTATCCCGGCATTAATATATATTGCACCAATAATCCCAACGAACTTACACTGAGTGAGTTTGTTGACATGGCTAAAACTAATACCAAATACACCTTTACTATTGATAAGTCAAAAACCAGAACGTTTGGCAAAGTACAAACCATACCAGTGTGGCTTGAAGGAATCGACAGTCAAGGCAACTACTTTAAGGAGCCGTTATACTTAGGAGTAGGAAATAATCGTTTATTCTACATCAAGTTGTGGGGGATAAACAGCAAAGACCTACTATTTAAAAAACTGGATAAAGATATAGACAATATTCTCGATAATCTTTCATACCGCGAGGCAAACAATAATCTTCGGTAATCGCCTTAAGGTTTAATAAAGGTAGAGGCAGAGATAACTAAAAAAATTCCTAGAAAATTGAGAGCAAATGACAATAGCAGAAATTGGTTTGTTTTCATTTTAGAAATACCCATAAGGCCCACTCCGAGCTCATCAGGTAATGGAGAGGCGATGATCAATGCCCCCGCTACCGGTAAGCTCCAGCTGAAGTATTTCGTATGCAGTAAATAAGCCACCCGATCGCCGCCAAAGTACACAAAAAAATGTTTGATCTCGTCAACCAGGCTCTTGTTACGTATATAATGAAAAATAAAAAAATCTCCTGTTACAGCGCCCAAACCTGCAATAAATCCTAATTCAAGCGGATTTAATCGTTCGGCTAATGTCAGAAGTAATACTATACCAATAGAAACCGTGAAGGTAGATACGAAGAGTATGCCAGATATGAATGCTCCTATATACCCCCATTCACCCATACGAAGCAACACCTCTTGAAACGACTGGTTAGTAAATAAGTAGAAACTGACCGCGATACTGATACCTAAATAGGTAAGATTTTTATAGCGATATCCGTTCCATCTCTTGGGTAAATCCATACTCTTAGTCTACAGGATTTTGCACTATCCCTGTATGATAAATCTCCCTCCATCTTCCTGAGAAGCTTGGCTGATGACTGTTCGGATTAGCATGAGATATTTTTTAGGATTATGTGTGTTTCTTACATCAATATCCTCCTCAATTACTGGACTTGAGAGAACAATAGTGCCATAGTTAAATAACCTGCCCATCATCCCTAATGGTAAATCTGTTTGTTGTGAGTGTATTAGCCTGAGTCATATTCTGTCATCAATATACTATTGTATACAATGGCTTGACAAGAACCCAAGTAAAAGCATATACTAGACCTATAGTATTATGTTTACCGAAAGACTCACCAGGCTAAAAGAGAGAATCTCAAAAAACATTGATAAAGGCATAGCTATGGTTTCATTGGCTACTATTACCGCTGGTGCGCTACTGGGTATTACCGAATACGTTGGTGCGGCACCCAACGCAGAAACCAGCGAAATACCTGAATTAACCATATCCTATATCAAGAGTATTTCCCAAGATCCTAATGGCATTCATCTTAACCTCGGTTTTAATGCGAGCGGTTTTGAGATGCATCAACCCTATACCCTTACGGTACAAATCAATCCCAATCCGGAAAATCCCATTGAACTTGATGGTTGGAACGTGGGCAGCTGCCATGAGGTAATAGAACAACTTGAAGAAATTGAACCTGATGTATTTCAAACCGTAGCCAGCAGCAGTTGCTCGAACGACTATGTGCAGGTACGTCTTGACAGTAACCTTGATGCCGACATTGATGGTACTATTGAGCTTGAATACAAAGGTAACACGGCTACCGAAGCATTTACTTTTATTGATGGTCAAACACCAACTCCCACTATAACGCCCACTGCTACACCCACTCATACATCCACACCAACTGATACGGCAACACCCACCGAAACTGCCACACCAACCGATACACCAACACCAACGGTAACCATGCCACCAACACTGACACCAACAACAACCTACACACCTTGGCCAACAAAGACCCCAACCACCACACCAACACCAACCCTTACCGTTGAACCAACACCAACTGATACGTTCATACCTAGCCCTACCCCAACGTTTGCTTTTGGTCTTAATGTACCATTCGTATCAAAATAAAAAAAATACCGTACACTTATATATAGTTAACAGTAACTATATGAAAGGAGATGAGTATTAATGAAAACCCTTCATATGACTGCGTTTCTTCTGGTTGTAGTAGGCGCCCTTAATTGGGGACTAGTTGGATTATTCGATTTTAATCTGGTGGCCACCCTATTAGGAGCCTGGCCCATGATAGAGCGTACCGTGTACATACTGGTCGGCGTATCTGCGGTATATGTACTTATGACGCACAAGAGCACCTGTAAGGTGTGTTCTTAAGTACGAAAGAAAATGAGCTGCTGCCTTTTGTGTATGGGGCAGTTCATTTTTTTATCCCCTTTGTATGAGAAGTGCAATTCTTTTGAGTTCGATTACAGCAAAAACGCCGGCGGGTATAATAATAGAAAGATACATACCGCGGTTAGTTTTCGCAAAGCCAACGACGTTGCCGATCCACGGAATAGTACATAGTACCTTTCCAATAATGAAGCGCGGTTCAAGAATAGCGGGATCAGCGGCATTATTAGCATCACCTTTCGTAAGGTAGACATTTCCACCCATACGGATAATGCGATGAGTTACGATATTGGTTCTACTCCCTGATACCGGCTGCGCATAAAAAGAAACGATATCGCCTGGGGCGTATCCATCAAGCGGTTGTTCCTGGGTAATAATGAGCGAGCCGGGATAAATAGAGGGAACCATTGAAGAGGAGGATGTTGTAGTAAAAAATCGGATACCACCAGGCCAAAGGCGCGCTACACTCCCTACAACACACAGCCATAGTAAAAAAAGTAGTAACAGCCGATAATACCATGCGGAAGAAAATACTTTTACCATGTTCCTGTAGATATAATACTACCGACATGAGAC
>JANLHK010000063.1 GCA_024653645.1 Candidatus Roizmanbacteria bacterium
TTGGGGAGTGAGATTTGAGGGAGTAGGGGGTTTTTTGGTGAGCTTACAGAAAGATGTAGTGACTGCGCACAACAAAAAGTTTGTAATACTGGTTAAGCGAAAAAAGACGGACGATAACAAACGAATCATTGATAGTAAAGTGGGTAGCCTAATGGACCTGTATAAACCAGCGGCGAGTCCTTACTCGGAGGCAATAACCAACATCTTGGGCTGTGATGTAGAGTTTTTGCCAGTTGAGATAGCGGTTGAAAATGGTAAAGCTTTTTCTCTTTTTGCAAACGAGCGGATGAGCTTTGGGGTTTGCTCCACAGATCTAATAAAATACAAAGCGGCATATGGCGTTTTTGATTGTGGAGTTAAGGGCGTTTTTGAAGTGGGAGTTTTTAGTCAGAGTGACGGAGCTGAGGAAGTGATTAAAAAATTTGGATGTAGAGATGACTAAAAAATATTGGGTGATTTTATTTTTTTTGTTAGGAGCTGGCGCCTTATTTTGTGCTATTGAGCTGAGAATGAAAGCGGCAAGTTTCCGAGAGGATATTTTGTGTAAGGATTGTAATGTGGTGCTAATCACAATGACAAATCTCAGGTTTGACCACGTTTCTGGTAATGGGTATTTTAGAGACACAACACCAAATATTGATGCGTTGATGAAGAAGGGTGTAGTTTTTGAAAATGCCTTTTCTCACTCGAGTTGGACGTTGCCTGAAGCCATAACCATGTATACGGGTCTTTACCCCTTTGAACATACGATTATGAATAGGCACCTCAATTTAATGCTGGATCATAAGACTATGACAATAGTAGATGCTTTAAAGTCTCAAGGGTATGTGACGGCTCTATTTAGTGGTGGTTATGATTATGACGAACAATATGGACTGACCAATAGGTTCGATATTCATGAAAAGTGTACAAAAAACAATGAGCAAGACCCGGGGATACTAGATTATGGCGAACTTAGCTGTAGTATCCCAAAGGCCATGGAGTGGCTGAGGCAAAATGATAGCAAGAAGTTTTTTATGCATGTTCAAGGATTTGATGCCCATTGCCCCTTTAATCAAAAAGAACATTTTTTTGATGTTGATTATTCCGGAAAAATAGATTTTTCGGGTTGCATATGGACGTTTGGTAAAGAAAAACCAGTCTACAAAAATGGTAAGGAGTATTACTCAGTGTTAGGTTCTAATGGAAATGCTTCTGACAAGTTGCTTTTAGATCAGAGAGATATTGAACACCTGAAGTCTATTTACGACGAGAGCATATTCAGGGCAGATGAATATATTGGGCAATTTTTGGCAGAAATTGATCGTTTAGGACTTACCAACAAGACAATAATAATTTTCACTTCTGAACACGGAGATATGTTTGGTAAATATGGAAGATTTATGAGAGGTGGACCACTGGTGGGAACGTTTTATGACGACGTGATTCATATTCCACTTGTTTTTAGGATTCCTTCTATCGATCATGAAGAAGTAAACACGTTGGTGAGTCAAATCGATTTATTCCCCACGATTATGTCTTTGTTAGGAATTGAAATTTCAACAAGAATTAGTGGTAATAGTTTGGTGCCAAATATTTTAGGGAAGACTAAAGGCAGTGAATATATTTATGCAGGATCAACCTTTACACCTGAAGATGGAAATATGTTTATGAGTCATCCCACGAAAACTCTATTGATAAGAAACGTTGAGTGGAAATTGATTAAGACAGAAATGCTTGAAGATGGAAAGATTGAGTACGAATTATTTAATTTGGTGAATGATCCTGCCGAACTTGTTGATGTTAAAACCACAGAACAGGAAGCATTTGAACTGTTACGGGGTAAGTTGGATCATTGGGAAAAAAGCTTTAACTTTTAACCTATCTCTCTGATTGTATGTAGGGGAACGCATTACTGGCAGGCTTGGGTGCCGTAGGCGCCTAGAGAAAACCACTGTCCTGCCATCTGACATTGAGTGGCGTCGCCAATGACACCTCCTCGAAGGTAACCGCCTACTCCACAGCCGACTGCAGAGGTGGTAACGTTTGCATACTGCTGCCCAGAACAAGGACAATACTGACCTGGCCTCCAATAGTGGATACATGCGTATGCATAACTATAATATGTGGAACCACATGCAGTGTTTCCCCCTGCACAGTTGTAATCGTAACTGCCGTCGCCGCGGTTGGTGGCGCTACAATAAGTTGATCCTGGTTTGGCATTGGCATTGGCATTGTAACAGTCGGTGTTGTTGGCAACATACGAGCCTGAGGCTCCCACGCATGTAGTATAGGCTCCTGCTCCGTAGCCGTCGCCATCGCTATCAAGATAGCCGGCAACGGAACGAAAAACTGAGACACTGGCATCGTTGCAGTCGGTGTTATTAGCCGCAAAATTACCCGATGCCGCGGCTGTTCCTGCTCCGCCACTAGCCCAGGTAGCCGAGCCGCAGGTGGCGTTGTTTGTACAGGATTTGGTAGCCCCTGTTCCGTAATTATCATTATCAGCATCTGTGTAGCAGGTAGCAGAGATATAGAC
>JANLHK010000065.1 GCA_024653645.1 Candidatus Roizmanbacteria bacterium
ACCATGACCACAAAAAACATAAATACCGCGCTTATATAAAAAAAGGGTCGCAGTATTTTCTTTTGATATAAGTAGTACAAGCTCACCCCGTAGAAAAGATAGAGCAACATAATATCCTCCAGCCAACCAGTACTTACCCAACGAGCAGCCCGGTTGAATACCTGGAACGGGGGGATTAATAATAGATTGGCATTATCAGCAGATTTAAAATGGGCAAAAAAATCTCCGGTTTGGATAAAGAAAAAATAAAAAAGACTCACTAATGACAGGGGCATTATGCCCAACCACAGCCAGCGCCATTCGAATTTCCTTTCACGAACCATCTGTTCAAGCGCGTACAATCCATAACCGATAAACAGTAATATGCCGGTGCTTTTGGTCAGTACTGCTAGTACACCAAGTGCGCCAGCGTAGAAGTATTTTTTATCCATAAAAAAATACAGTGAAGCGAGTATAAAAAATAAGAACATGGTTTCAGGTGCACCAACTGATCGCACCACAAAAAAACGAGGAGTAAAAAAAGCCGCTACCACACTAAGCGTGAGTGGTTGTGCGGTCAGGTTATATTTTTTAAGTAATGTGTAGAAAAGACTCAAATACAAAACAGAAAATAGTACCGGTACCAACAACATACTCTTAAGAAATCCAAATAAGGGAGCCAGAAGAGAGATAAAAGCTGGGTACAGGGGGAAGTGTGCCGTAAAATATGAGGGATTAAGACCGAGTATGGTTCCGTCAAACAACGGATGCTGCAGGTTGTACCACGTTTTGGCAACGATAATATAGAGCGGGCCGTCCCAATGGCTATAGACATCAAGCATAGTGGCGGCTGTCTTAAGCGGAACGTAACCCACGGAATGCAAGCGCAACAAGAAGGGACTCCACAACACAAGGGTACTTACCAAAACCACCGCAGTTATACTACAATAAGGTACTATGCGCTTCCACATACGCACCATTCTAGCAAACCTCGGGAACCAGTGTCGCAACCACTGGGCAGTCATTGTGGTATTGATCATTGGAGCCGTATTGCGGCTTATTAATCTTGAAAGCCAGGTAACATTCTTGGGTGATCAGGGACGCGATGCACGCATCATGCGCGACATTATACTGTTGCGTGATCTGCCCGCTATCGGCCCGCCGACCTCAATTGGCCAAATCTATAGCGGGCCGTTCTTTTACTACCTTATGGCTCCATTTCTTTTACTCTCGGGCCTTAACCCCGTAGGACCGGCCTATGGCACCGTTTTATTATCTATCCTTGGCCTGTTAACAATCTATATTATTACTGCCAAGCTGTATCATAAAGGGGTTGCCTTCTGCGTGGTGCTACTGATGACCACCTCCTGGATTAATACCACATATTCACGATTTTCGTGGAACCCCAATCCCATGCCATATTTCTCATTTCTCACCATGGCGGCCTATTTTTATCTCCATCAAAAACCACAGAGCATCTACCGCGGCGTACTATTTGGTGCCATAGCAGGGTTATCCCTGCAACTTCATTATCTTTCCGGATTTATTACCCTGGGCCTCCTTGTACTGCACGGTATTCAACTTGTGCGGTCAAAACAAAAAAGAGAAATCGCCGTAAGCTTTTTAGCAATTGCTGCCGGCGGGATTGCCGTCATGAGCCCATTGTTGTTGTTTGAATTGAAGCATTCATTTTTGAACACCCATAATCTTATTACTCTTTTTTCCAACATGGCCCAATCTGAAGGTGGCCCGTCATATTTTTCTGAACTGAGTACTACCATTACCCAAGCGGTCTTTTATGTCACCCAAACAAAACTATCACCACTTATCGCTCACCTGCTGTTTTGGGGTGTGTTGATCTTAGCGGGTATAAAAGCAGGACGCAGTAAGTCACTTTTTTTGGGAGTCAACGTGTGGCTCACCATACTATTCTTTCTCCTCTTTGCTCTGCTGGACAGTCCTCGACATCCTCATTACTATGGAGCCATTTATCCCAGTCTATACATACTCCTTGCCTCCATTCTTCCTTGGAACAAGAAGTGCTATCGGTGCAAACTGGTTATTGGTATCATCAGCCTCTTCTTAATCATTCAGAACCTGCGTGCCGCTCAACCGTTACTGGTACCGGGCGGTAATCAGATACGGGTTGCCCAGGAAACGGCGAAAAGCATCGGTGACCATATTATCAAAAGTCCCTACCAAATTACTACCATACCGAAAACCGAAACCGATGATCATTACCGGTACTACCTAGAAAACTGGTATCCGCAGTATACGCTGATGGGGCCCTTTGAAACCGACCAGCCTGAAGAACTTTTTGTACTGTGCTTTGATACTGACTGCGCTAAAGTACAAGATGATAATCAATGGGCTATCGCCTCATTTGTCGATAAGAAAAAAGTAAACGAGTTTAAAGCAGGGCGCGCCACCGTGTACCAATTCCAACATGACCGTGATAAAATGAACGAATGATGAAGGTTTCTATTGTTATCCCAGTATATAACGAGGTGCAAAATCTAAAAAAAGGCGTGCTTGACACCGTATTGGCATATGCTAAAAGTCGCCCCTCAGTCATTGAGGTATTGATTGTCGACGATGGGTCAACCGATGATACCGTTGCGCTCATCAAGAAAAACTATTTAGGAAACTATCCCAAGCTGCGGCTTTATGAAAAGAAGCACGCCGGCAAAGCCTATGGCGTCATAGCCGGCATGAAGCAGGCAAAAGGCACTATTGTTTTCTTTACTGATATGGATTTAGCCACGCCCATTGAAGAAGCCGATAAACTGGTGCAAGGAATTGAGGATGGATATGATGTGGTGATCGGATCACGAAACAGCAATCGTCAAGGGGCGCCTATCATCCGAAAGGCGATGGCGTTGGGGTTTATTGTTTTGCGTACCCTCCTGGTTGGATTGCGCGGCATTCACGATACCCAATGCGGATTTAAGGCATTCAAAACTACTGCTGCCCGTACCATGCTTAAAAAACTTCATGCATTTGCAAAGGAATCAGCTGTTGAGGGCCCTTCAGTCGGCGCTGGTTTTGATATTGAATTGTTGTTTGTCGCACAAAAACTTGGTTACAAAATTAAAGAAGTACCGGTCCCTTGGCGTCATGTTGAAACCAAACGGGTTAATTTTATAACCGATTCAATCGAGGCCATTACCGATATGACGCGTATAAAATGGAATGATATACGCGGCGCCTATAATTAACCGCATGAAAGCACTACTGCGCACCCACTTCTTGGCAGTACTGTTTGGCATCTTTCTCCTAATTACTACCTCGTATAAGCTGATTACCCACCCCACTCCCTTTTATGATTGGGACGAGCCGCTCTATGTACAGGGAGGGATTGAAATGATCAGGAATAATTATTATCTGTTTCCGATGTGGCAAGGGCAGGTGTGGATGGACAAACCTCCGGTAAGTTCGCTCCTATATGGGTTGGTTGCACAGTTGCCTATAGAGCGCGAGTTAAGTACACGATTTCTTGCCTTGTTTACCAGTATTGGGGTGCTGGCACTTGCCTATGTCCTCTATTGGCGAGTTACCAAAAACCCCTTCGTTAGTCTTATTCCTATTGTTGCCACCGCCTATGCGCCCATTTTTGTACAGCGGTCACAGGTAGTGAGTCTTGATGTATTTTTGCTGCTGGGATGGTTTGGGTATCTCGTATTTCGCAGACAACGGGTATGGGCAACCCTGTTCCTGTTTTTAAGCACTCAAAGTAAATCACTATTGGGGTTTTACCCACTTGCCATTATGGTGCTCTTTTTTTTGTTTGAATATGCAACCAAAAAAATAAAATGGGCTGAGCTGATACATGAGCTGCGCATCATTATCATACAAGGGCTCGTACTTTCACTCTGGTACTTTATCGCGTTTGCCTGGTATGGTGAGACATTCTGGCAGGCACATATTGTCGAAAGTCATTTCCGCCGGGTAACCGCGTCCATAGAGTCCCACTTTGGTGAACGGATATTTTATATCACCTTGCTGCGTGACCAAATGCCGGTAATGGTTATTCCAGCCATTGCAGGATTACTACTGCTCCTGTGGCAGTTTTATAAGGGCACTATATCTCACGAAACATTTCTGCTGGCAGTTGCCTTTGTGCCGTGGTTTATATTTCTCAACCTGACCAAAACAAAGATAGCCTGGTACTTATACCCGGTGATTCCGCAATTCTTCTTTCTCGCCAGCTACCCGCTTACAGTACTGGCAAAGTTTAAGAAGACAACTCTTATTTTCAGTCTTGCGGTCGTTGCCTATCTGTTATTCAACGGGGTAATACAGCATGCATTTTTTACCACCTATTATTCCAGTGAAGAAGAGCATCACGAGGTTGCCCGCGAAGCCAAAAATACCTGCGAGTCACTGGCGGTACTCGTTTCAGAAACTACCCGCACTACCTACCAGACACTCGATGCAATGGGGCTGGTAATTGCAACCACTGACTGGTGGGGAGACCATCCCAGTATGGTGTACTATTTTGAGAAACCTATTGGATTTTTTTACACCACTGATTCATTTCAAAAAAAACTCACGAATTACGCATGTGCATCAGTTTCACCAGATGACGTGTCATATCTACGCACTGCGAAAACAAAAATACTGCGCACATTCCCCTCTACTAGGCTGTATACTGTTTTACCATGATAGACGTAGTGGCTCTGTGGCAATGGTTGGCAAAACGAACAACCAAAACTGATGTGCTCATCGTTATGGGCCTCATTGCTCTATTTTTTACCACTCGACTCATCGGTATTCTTGACCTTCCCATGTTCACTGATGAGGCTATCTATATTCACTGGGCAAAGCTTGCCTGGAAAGATGCCTCTTGGCGATTTGTCTCACTCACTGATGGACGCCAGCCATTGCAAACCTGGGCAACCATACCGTTTCTGAAGCTTATCGATGACCCGCTGCTGGCCGGACGTATGTTTGGCGTCATGTCAGGCCTGTTTGGATTTGTGGGTGTTATGATTCTTGCCGGCTACCTTTTTGGTAAAAAAACTGCCTATATCGGCGGGTTGTTGTATTTGCTGAATCCCTACTTTTTATTTTATGACCGCATGGCTATGGTCGACTCAGCCGTATCCGCATTTTTTACCTGGTCATTGCTGGGAACCTTGTTATTGTTGCGTTTTCCCCGACTTGATATTGCCATCATCTACGGGCTCATTATCGGCTTGGGATCGCTCAGCAAATCAACGGCACGAGTGTTTCTCCTGGTACCAGCCCTGATACCGATCGTATGGTATTGGGGGGACTCAAAAAAAATACGCAAAACCATCAATTACTACCTATTACTCGGAGTGGTGGCAGTATTTATGGTAGGGCTCTATAATATACAGCGACTGTCTCCGTTCATGCATTTTATTGAGGGAAAAAACCTTACCTTTGTCCGCACCATTCCTCAATTTATAGCAAGCCCATTTGATCCGCTTATTCACAACCTCCTGACCATTCCTCAATATGTCGGAATTGAAAGCGCATTTCTTTTGCCTATATTTGGCATTATCGGCCTCATCGTCATGGCCAGAAAAAATTTGAAACTATCATTGTTTCTGAGCGCATCGTTCCTCGTTCCCTTTGGTATTATTGCCTCACTGGCTATTGTGCTGTTTCCCCGCTACCTTATGTTTCTGACCATACCACTCTTTTTGGGCATGCTGTATTTAGTGCAAAATACCCGTTACCGCGTACTCGTGATAGTGCTGTATGGTATATCAGTAACCTACCCACTCTGGGCAATCTACTTCAACCTAAACAAACTATACCTGCCACCCATTGAT
>JANLHK010000066.1 GCA_024653645.1 Candidatus Roizmanbacteria bacterium
TTTCGTTCTACAGATGACTGCCTGTTTCGGATTATAGCACCATGTGCAATTAACATCTCCTGAAATTCTTTGTGGTTCCGAAAAACGGCATAATCAAATGGAGTGTCCCCATCTTTGTCTTCAATGTTTGGGTCTGCACCATTCTGAAGTAAAAGTTCCAACAGGCCGAAATAACCGTCGTCGCATGCAACATGCAGCAGTGATTTGCCTCCTTCGTTTTGAATGTTTGGCGAAATCCCATTAGCAAGAAATTTCTCGATCGTTTCAATTTCCCCATTATAGGCTGCGAAAAAAACAACATCAATTTCATTTTCATTGCTTGTCATGTTTTCCCTCGCACCGGGTAGCCGGGGGCTGTTACCAGCCCCAAGCCCCCTAAGAACCGTGCTTGACAGTTTCCCGTCACACGGCTCAAGCCTCCCAAAAGGCAAGCCCTTGTGGGGCCGCCCGCTGATGTGGAAATTCACAACAGCTTTGCGATACTGCCTGATAGCCAAAATGCCTTTCGGCGGAAGGCGCACCAGCTGTGAAGCCGTCATTTGCTTTCCTTCCTCAATTTGGTTCCATCAGAGGTCTCACAACGGGACACCCGCGGGACGTCTGCTCTCTTTCGAGCCGGGCAAAGTTTGAACCCGTATCCATCCCATTACAGGAAGGCATTCGCTTTTTCCCGCATCTTACGCTCGCACCCCCAACAGTGTGCCTTACGGTTTCACCTGCCTGAAAACCAGGCGGAGATACGAGGTTCCCACGTTCCGCATAAATGATCCTTTGAATGACTTAGGTGTGTCCTGGACACCGGTGGCACTTCAGTTCCGTACAAGCACGTTAGAGACTTGCAGCTTGACCACATACTATTCACCCAAGGGAATAGTCTTCGACCTGTTAAACCTCAGTAGGTCTGTCTTCGTTAACGATGCGTATGGACATTCAGATATCTTCACCATATCATTCATCCCTGGCCCTTAACCGGTGAGGTTTCCCGGAGGGGTCGTCCTGTCACCATTTCGACCCAATTCGGTACGTTGTCCGTGAGGCTTCGCACCCCGTCATCGGCGCAACGGCAGCACGCTCACGTAGGGATCGGCAGGAACATGCCGAGTATTCCAAAGAACAAATTGCCTTATAAATACACTCAATTATGCGACATCGTGTCGCAACCAACGACATAAATCAGCGGCGGGGCCAACGACCTTTGCTAAAAGCATGCCACGCTTATTCCCCGTCCGCTGGATTTGATTGTTGGGCTATAGCCGTTGCCCAAGGTTTGATTTTTGTCAGCATGGGCCCGAGCTCACGCTCCGCGACTTCAGTGTCGTGTGCAGCTTGAGCGCGCAACCAATAGCCGTTGGACAGGCCGAAGAATCTGCACAGCCGTAGATCAGTGTCGGCTGTAATGGCCCGCTTGCCGGCAATAATATCACTGATTCGCTGGGGAGGAACACCTATCTCCTTGGCCAAACGATACTGGCTCAACCCCATCGGCTTAAGGAACTCTTCTAGTAGGATTTCACCTGGGGTTATGGGTTTGAGTTTGTTCATACTTGATTCTCCTTAATGGTAATCCACGATCTCAACATCTTCCGCACCCTCTGCCTCCCAATAGAAGCAGATGCGCCATTGATCATTGATACGAATGCTGTACCGGTCGGAACGATCGCCTTTGAGCGCCTCAAGACGATTTCCGGGCGGCACTCTTAAATCATCCAGCCTGCCTGCGATCTCGATCTGTCTCAACTTCCGTCGTGCCACCGATGCAATATTCATAAACCGCCTTACGCTAGCACCTTTTGCAAGGGCTTCAGTATCGGCACATTTAAATGATCTGATCATATGTGAATATTAACGCATCGCGTGAATAACGTCAAGCATGATTATTCTGCGACCAACACCGAAGCTCACGGGGAGCCGGGTGTAACCTGGCGATCCCGTGAAGCGCTTCGTTGGGCTTCATGTGCTTTTTGTAGAATATTTTCATAATCTACTAAGAACCTATCTCTATTCTCTTGGAATAAATCCATCATGAAAAATATTTCTTTTGAATTTGTAAAAGAATCGGGATGCCGTCTGAGGATATCATTTTTGATCTCATTTCTTGAAGGTAAATACTTGAGGTTTCCCTTTCTGAGTTTTTTTAACATCTCATTTGCTCTTTTATTCAAAGTCTCATTTGTGCAATATGCTCGTAAATAATTTATCCATACCATTTCAAAAAACCACTCAGCAGTTGTATAGAAATACTTTGCGTCATTGCCTGCGAGGTCTTTATTCAATCTCTTCAGCGCTACACTGCCGCTTTGGGTTTTAAATATTTCCTCATAAAAACCCGTATAGTCACTCAATAGATCGTCAGGGTACATTGCCTCCTTGGGGCCTACTAAAGCCCAGCAAGGTGCACGGTCATTTGTTCCAAGCGCTTTTGCTAAAGAGCCGCCATAACAAGCAGATATACATACAATTAGATTGAAACGTGTTGCTTCATTTATTTCTGCTAAAGAAATCTTCATCTCTTGCCATGTAATGGACTCACCAGATGCTAGGGTAAGCCCATTGTTAGGGAATACATGAATACTAATATACCATATTAGGGATGATCGTAATGTCATACAATGGTAGTTTTTCTGCACGTTCCAGGCGCCCCTCGATTGCTTGCATTTTCTTACCGCCAATCTTGACACCTTTCTCGTAG
>JANLHK010000068.1 GCA_024653645.1 Candidatus Roizmanbacteria bacterium
CTCGTGTCTCGTAGTGTACTTCGTAGTTATCCTCAACGAGGCACAACGCCGCATTCCGGTATTCTATGCTAAGCGGGTACGGGGAGGAAAACTCTATGGCGGGGCTAATAACTATTTACCACTTAAACTGAGTCAGGCAGGAGTGATTCCGATTATTTTTGCCGTATCGTTTGTGTTGTTTCCTCAGTTACTGGGTAACATCTTTGTCAGCTCACCCAATAGTGTGTTGCAGGGTATTGGAAGCTTTTTAGTATCATTATTTGCCACCAATGGTATTGCGTATAATCTGATCTATTTCTTCCTCGTGGTGCTGTTTACCTTTTTTTATTCATCACTGGTATTTAATCCGAAAAAGATATCCGAGGAAATTCAAAAGCAGGGTGGATTCATTCCCGGTATACGACCAGGAAGCGCAACGCAATCATTCTTGCAATCGACGCTGTACCGCCTGACGGCGGTGGGTGCTATCGCGCTGGGTTTAATTGCCGTGCTACCCAATATCATGAGTGCCATTACCGGCTCACAAAGCTATTTAGTGGGAGGAACCAGTATTCTGATTTTGGTTTCGGTTATCTTGGAGACCTACCGCGTACTACAATCATCGATTATTACTGAAGGCTATGATAAGTTACAATATCATTTCTAATGAAATTAATACTCATCGGTATTCAGGGAGCAGGTAAGTCGACGCAGGGTAATGTATTATCAAAACAACTCTCTATTCCCTATCTCTCAACCGGACATATTTTTCGTCAGATGGCCACTGAGCATACCAAATGGGGACGGTACGTAAAAGAAACTATTAATGCCGGTATTCTCATTCCCGACAAGGAAACCCTTGAAATTGTGCAGGAATACTTGAGTCGTCCCGAATACAAAAACGGGTACATTTTAGATGGATTCCCCCGCAATTTAAAGCAGGCCAAAGAGTTTCAAAATGGACTAACGGCGGTCATTTATTTGAAAGTGCCTGATAAAGAGGCACTGTGGCGCATTGCCGGGCGCAACGAGAATCGTGCCGACGATACCATTGCCGGACTGAAAAAACGTATTGAAATTTTCCATGAAAAAACGGAAGTGGTTATTGACTTCTATCGTGAAAAAGGACTGCTGATTGAAGTTGATGGAACCAAAAGCATTACCGCTATCAATGAGGAAATTTTGCGGCTTCTGGGCAAGCGCAACGGAAAGAACGGTCTGATTAACTGGAAGCGCAAAGAGAAAGCAATTCTTGCGGTAGTGGGTCTTGCTGGTGCCGGAAAAACCGAGGCAACTCAATTCTTTCGCAGCAAGGGATTACCGGTGGTTGGATTTAACAAGATCATCAATTCATACATTGACGAACATAAACTGGAACACACCGAGGCAGTGCATAAAAAACTGCGCATAGAATTCAGGGAAAAGTACGGCATGGAAGCCATGGCGGTATTAAGCAAAGACAAAGTTGCTGCAGCACTGAAAAAAGCTCCTTTTTTGGTTATTGAAAGTCTGTATTCGTGGGAGGAGTATCTGTATCTTAAGAAACAGTTTCCTAAGGTACATATCTATTTATTGGCCATATACGCTGATAAGCAGCTCCGCTACAAGCGGGTTAATGAACGGAGCTATCGCAAGGGCTTGGGTGGCGAGGAGCGTGACTTAAACGAATTGACGCTACAGAATAAGGGGAACCCCATTGCCTACGCTGATTTCTTAGTGTTGAATAACGGATCAATCGACGAGTTGCATGATAAGTTAGAAGAGGTGTACCGCCAAGTTTATTTTGGTCTTCGGTGAGTTCTCGGGGGTACGATAAAAAATTGTCAGCCATGCGCACCGGTGGTGCCATCCTGCGACGAGCCGTCGATGCGCTCATTCCCTTTGTACAGCCGGGCGTCAGTCTTATTGAAATAGACCGTCGCGCGACTGAGCTCATTACCACAGAAGGTGCCAGCTTAAGCTTTGCACGGGTTCCTGGGTACCGATGGGCAACCTGCTTATCGGTTAACCAAACCGTGGTCCACGGCGTTCCTGATCAGTACCAGCTCAAAGTTGGAGATGTACTCAAGCTTGATATTGGGGTATTCTATAGCGGGTTTCATGTTGACTACAGCGATACGCTGGTTATTGGCGGTGAGGAGGCGACATCAGCCGATGTGAGGCGATTTCTCGCTGTAGGCAGGACAACACTCGCAGGTGCCCTTGCCCTGGTCCGGCCGGGAGTCCATATCGGCGTGGTCAGCGAATATATTGGCAAGCATATAGAGAGGGCAGGGTATAAGATTATTTACGAGCTGACAGGACATGCGGTAGGGGTTGAGCTGCATATGACACCGTATATCCCTGGGTTTTTGCAAAGCTCCATAGAAAGCACGCCTCGGTTTAAGCCAGGTACTGCCTACGCCATCGAGGTGATCTATTCGGAGGCCGATCATGCCGTGGTGCAGAAAAAACGCGATGGGTGGAGTTTGGAGACCGAAAAGGGCAGTCAAAGTGGCTGCTTTGAGAACTCGGTATTTGTGGATCAAGATAAGGCGTATATACTGGTATAAAAACCTTTTCTTTTTAAAAAAAGAGTGCTATAATGCTTTGTCTTAATGACAAATACGGATTTTGTGGTTCTTGAAGGTGAAATAGTTGAGAACCTACCCAATACACAATTTCGCGTGCGGGTTGATAGCACCGCAGCAGTATTGGCGGGGAATATCTTACTATGTTATCTGAAAGGAAGAATGCGCAAAAACTATATAAAAGTCATGCCGGGTGACCGTGTTCGCATTGAGGTATCAAAGTACGATACTCAACGGGGACGCATTATATTCCGGTTATAAACATATGAAAGTACGAGCATCAGTCAAAAAAATGTGCGAAAAATGCACGATAGTGAAACGTAAAGGTCGATTACAAGTTATATGTAGCAACCCGAAGCATAAACAGCGCCAAGGGTAAGGAATAAGTACTATATGATTCGTATTTCAGGAGTCAACATACCGGAAAAGTTACGTATTGATTATGCACTCACCCTGGTCTATGGGGTCGGTCCTGGTCGTGCGATCGAGATCTTGAAGGAAACGAAGCTTGATGTAACACGACGTACCCATGAGCTGACTGATGAAGAGGTTCGCAAGATTCAGATGTACATCGATGAGCATTTTAAGGTTGAGGGAAATTTACGTTCTGAAGTAAACGAGAATATAAAGCGTTTGCGTGAAATTCATTGTTACCGAGGTTTGCGCCACATTCGTGGACTGCCCACTCGGGGACAGCGAACTCGCTCAAACGCCCGTACCCGTAAGGGAAAGAAACATACCGTCGGAGCACTCACGAAAGAAGCATGGGCAAAAGTTGATCAGGTGACACCCGAAAAGGGTGCGTCAGCACAAAAATAATATGGCAGCCGAAAAAGCCCCAGAGGCACAACAACAGCAAGTTAGAAAGCAAGCCCGCTATGCAGCGGTCGGCCGTTTGTACATTACTGCAACATTTAACAACACCATTGTGACCGTCACCGATGAACAGGGCAAAACGTTATGTTGGGGAGCGTGTGGCAAGGCAGGATTCTCGGGTACTCGAAAATCAACCCCCTTTGCGGCAACCGCCGCTATTGAAGGCGCCTTAAAGCATGCAACTGAAATTCATGGTGTAAAGGCCGTATCAGTGTACATTAAAGGCATTGGTCCCGGACGCGATGCCGTGTTGCGCGTACTACGCACCAGCCCCATTGATGTTAATAAATTAGTTGATATGACGCCGGTCCCTCATGACGGCATTCGCCCCAGAAAGCGAAGAAGGGTATAACCTATGTCACGAATAAGCATACCGAAAAACAAGCAAGCCCGCCGTGAAGGAGTAGATCTTTCACTGAAAACACCGGGAACCAAATCACATGCACGACTCTTAAAGCGTCTGAATGTACTGCCTGGTAACAAAACCACCCGAAAATTCCGTGGAAAAATCTCTGAGTACGGAAAGCAATTGCGCGAAAAGCAAAAACTGAAGCGTATTTATGTGTTAAATGAGTCCAAGATGGCGCGTTATTTCCGTGAGGCAGTAGCAAGTAAAGGTAATTCTATTTTATTCCTGATCCAGCGCCTTGAATTGCGTCTTGATAACGTCGTGTATCGGGCAGGTCTTGCTCCAACCCGCAATGCCGCGCGTCAATTGGTTTCTCACGGACATGTGACGGTAAACGGTAAGAAAATCACTATTCCCTCATACCCCGTCAGTGCGGATATGCGCGTCGCCTTTGGCCGTGCAGACACCTATGAGATTCCTTATATTAAACAGCTCATGGAAGACAAGAATCGTGTGATGGTTGATTGGCTCAACCGCACTGATAAAGAAGCGGTGGTGAAAAGTCTTCCGAGCCAGGAATCCTATGCTGAACCGGTTGATATGTCATTGGTTATCGAATTTTATTCTAAATTATAAATTTATTGGTATATATCTATGCTTATGCCTCAATTCAGCCTGACGGTTCAAGAAGAAACGTCTCATAATGGCGTCTATGTTATTTCACCGCTTCCTCGCGGATTCGGACACACCGTGGGAAATATGCTGCGCCGCGTATTACTCTCTTCTCTTGAGGGTACTGCTGTTACGCACGTAAAAATCAAAGGTGTCAATCATCCGTTTGACAGTATGAGCGGTGTGAAAGAGGATGTTATTGCGCTTCTGTTGCAGCTGAAACAAATACGTTTTGCTTACGAGGGTGAAGGAGAACAAAAGCTTACCTTAAAGAAAAAAGGCGGAGCAAAAGTAACTGCAGCGGACATTGAAGACAGTGCGCTGTGCACCGTACTGAACAAAGATCTGTATTTATGTGAGTTGGCCGATAAGGGCGCTCTTGATATTGAGCTGTACGTCAACCAAAATGTTGGGTACATTGAAGCAGACCAGCAGGAGGATAAGGGCTTTGACGTTATTAAAATGGACGCGGTTTTCTCGCCCGTCGTAGCGGTAACCGTAGCAGTTGAAAGCACCCGCGTACGCCGACTCACGAATAACGATAAGCTGACTATCGCCATCACGACTGATGGTAGTATCACGGGCAGTGCCGCGTTGAAAAAAGCCTCAGAATTGTTGGCTTCGTACTTCAGCATGCTGGGCACTGGCGGCGTTGCTGATATGAGTGAAGGTAAAGAGGAAAATACTCGGATGATAAGCAAAAATGCTCAGGATGTGATGGTTGATGAGCTTGATTTACCAACCCGCGTTATTAACGCCCTGGTAAAAAACAAGATTGAAACCGTCGGGCAGCTGAAGCAATTAAGCGATGAGGATTTTGATAAGATCCGAGGATTAGGCAAAAAATCCATTGATGAGCTGAAAGAAAAGTTACGGAATATGACGGTATGAGAAAACGGGTTGCACGATTGTTACCAGGTCACAGCCGCGTACAAGCATCCGATAATTCGGTAGTACGAGGTATATTTTTGGCCGGTAGCGTTATGACAACCCTTGGTCAGGCACGCCGTATTAAGCGTCAGGTGGATCGCATTATCTCCCGTACTGATGCTGAGAAGGCGGTGACATCGTTGCGAAAGACTCTTTCAGAGGTCAAGAGTTTGAAGATAGCGCGATTAGTGGAAGGATACAGCAAGCAGGCAAAAGAAAAGCGTACCAGTGGTTTTGTTTCCATTAAAAAGGCAGGATATCGTCGTGGTGATGGATCATTGATGGCAAAGTTAACGCTTATTGACTGGGTGGCAAAGCCTAAAAAGCTCGCCAAGAAGCCAGTTGCCGTGAAGGAGGAGAAGCAAAAAGATGAAAAGAACAGCTAACTATACCAAAGCCGCAACCCCAAAGGACATTAAGCGAACCGTGAGGGTTATTGATGCCCGTGATGTGTCATTGGGTCGTTTAGCCTCAGGTATTAGCGTTATTCTACAAGGTAAAGATAAGTCCTACATGAGCTATGAGGCCGATGTGGGTGACTACGTCGTGGTGACTAATATTCAGTTTGTGCGTATTACCGGCGCTAAGGCATCGCAAAAAGAATACGGAACCTATTCAGGTTATCCCGGAGGTCTGCGCCTTGAGAGTTTAGCATCACTGTTGCAGCGCAATCCCCGCGAATTGATTCGCCGAGCAGTAAAGGGTATGTTACCCAAAAATAAATTGCGTGATAAGCGACTGGCTCGACTCTCAACGTTCGTTGATGAAAACTATAAAACCCCGGTTGTGGGATTACCAATTGTAATAGAACATGGCAGCAACAAAACCAAGAACTAAATCAAAAGTAAAGAACGTGTACTACGAAGCAGTCGGTCGACGTAAAGAAGCATCAAGTCGTGTGCGTTTAGCACTGGGCGCTGTTGGTGCATTTGAAAAAGGCAAGATGTATGTAAATGAAAAGCCGATTGAAAAAGTGTTCCCCGGCTCTCTTTTGAAGCACCGCTATGAAGCGGCATTCGCTGTTACTAATACCTTAGGTCGCTTTACCGTGACAGCTCATACTATTGGTGGTGGTGTAGCTGGTCAGATTGATGCGTTCGTACTTGCCTGTGCCCGTTCGTTAGTTAAGGCAGACGCAAGCTACCGAACCGTGCTTAAAGCTGCCGGACTATTGATGGTTGATGCGCGACAACGAGAGCGTCGCAAAGCGGGTCTTGCTCAAAAAGCTCGCAAAGAGAAGCAATCACCAAAGCGTTAAGGAGCTTAATCCAGCAAGTACTGAGTCCAGCGTTGCTGGATTTCAAGTATCGCTGCGCTCTATTTTCAACCTACTCCATGCATGAAGATAGCCTTCCAGGGACGATAATCTGATGTGAAGGTTTCGCCAAACGTAACAACTCCATTTTTTTGTACCTGATAGGTAAATACCGATCG
>JANLHK010000069.1 GCA_024653645.1 Candidatus Roizmanbacteria bacterium
ACCATCATTTCAACGGTACGTAATGAAGCGGGAGCCGTTCTGGACAGTTCAGAGCCTCCCAACTGTGAAAGTTCGTTGGGGCTATTCTATAGCAATAACGTCTGCTTTCAAGGAGGCGACTTATCTGGGGTGTCAGAGATATTCGGTTATGATGTGAGGGAATCTGATTTGTACCGCTACGATCAAGATATCTCTACGCCTCTTATGGAGCGCGACGCTACCGCCTATTTTCCCATTGAAACCAGTACCATTGATGGTACAACTCCAGTACTGCGTTATATCAGCCCTGAGCTGGTACAGGTAAGTTACAAGCTAACGTACCAGCCACAAACTGATATAGTACGTCCTCAGTCTTTGATTTACTCATTTTTTGTAACATTGCGCAAGTAATTTATATATACTGATTTTATGGCACGCAAAGTCGGTATTATTATTGAGCAGAAAACGATAACGTTTGTTGACGTGACCGATACGACCGGCGGCTATCAGCTCTCCAAAGTCTTGAGCGTTCCGATGCCCTCACCTAATTTTTACGATTCAATTGATAAGGCTCCTACTGAAGAGCTGGTAAAGGAGCGCAATATCGTCCGTGATACGTTAACCAAGGAAGGGTTAGGCGATCGAGAGGCGTATTTTGTTATACCGGACTACCTGGCCTCAATGCAGATACTGAACTTGCCTATTATTACTGATAAAGAAATAGTGTCCGCTATCGAGCTGCAGGCGGATGAGTTCATACCCTATCCGCTCAGCAAGGCGAGTTATGACTATCAGATTATAGCCTCGGATAAACAAAAAAACGCTATGTCGGTATTGGTGTTGGTAAGCTTACAGGATGTTATTAAAGGAATAGAGAACTTTATTCTCGATATCGGCCTGTACCCAACCTCACTTGAATCAGTATCGAGCAGCCTCTTTAAGTCACTGTTTCATAAAAATCATGTAGCGCTCAAAGAACTAGTGGTGCTCATGAATATGGAAGACCGTTCTACCCAAATTTCGGTTATTAATACTAAGAATAATCTTGTCATTATGACGTATACCATAAACATCGGTTCAACTTTCTTTGTTCATGGTATTCAAAATTATGCGAATGTGCTCCCACAGGAAGCAGCTGCACTGTTTGCCAAGCCTCAAGTAACTGAGGAGAATCAGCAAAAAAAATTGCTGAGCATGCTGTTTGACGAGTTTTCAAAAGAGTTAGTAAAGGTGATGACCAGTACTCTTGAGCGACTTAACCTGATGCCGCAGTCATTACTGCTCGTTGGAGAGCACGCTGCTTCGTTGAAGCTGCTCTTTGATGCGTTTCCATCGAGCCAGATTCCCGCTTCAGAAATGCTAACCTTTGAGTCCATGGCTAAGGCGCTCCATATTACTCCCTCAATAGCGGTAGAACCCAAGAAGGTAGATCCATTCGTTGCTGCCGTATCAACATGTCTGTAATCTCAATTAATCTCATCAAGAAAAGCGATCGGTACCGCAAGGTAGCTCAATTAACTGAGCGGTTAAAGATTGTCTCTATCATCATTCCAGCCGTACTGTTCATCGGTTTAATTGTTTTCTTTATACTTAACAACCGTCTGTATAATACCCTAACCCAATTAACTATTGACTACGATAACCTTATCCGACAGGAGTTTACCGAGTCAAAAAAAATTCCTGAGGTGGCGTTCTCTTACGGTAAGTTATCGAAAGCAACAGAAGTGTATGAAACCGCACCTGACTATGTAAACCAATACCGGTATACCATTGAACAGCTGATCGGACAATCTCCGGTTGAAATTGAATCCCTCAACTTTACCTCTGATCGTACCTGCGTCGTGTCATTACTGAGCCTGAGTCCCGACGACCTGTATGACGTGATACAGCGCATAGAGCAGGAACAGGGCAAGAGTAACTTTTCACAAGTGACACTGAATGGTATTTCTACCACTGACCGAAGACAGGGACGGGAAACCACGCGGTATTTCAGAGTTGAGTTTAGCATGAAGTTTTCACCAGAATTTAATGAAAAGTAGCCTGGATTACAAGTCATTAAAGCGTATAGTCATTCGACTGCGCTATTATCTTATGTTTTTAGGGGTATTTTTTCTGTCAAGCGGCATCATAGCGTTTCAACTGTATGGCGCTTACACCAAAACGTCCCAAGACATTGCCCTGAAGCAAACCCAGCTGAATGATATTAAACGAAAATCTCAAATGGTGAACCAAAACACCATTACCACGGTTGCCAACTCAAGTCGTGAGATTAACGCCTTTATGCCCAGCGAGCTTGATTTGTATTCTACCCTCGTATTTGTCGACAATATAGCTCAAAAAGCAAACTTAAGGGTCGGAACGATCGTGCTTGAAAAGAAACCCAGCAACCAGGGAACTGTTGAAAAGAAAGATGTTAATCTGTTAGGTGATATATCATTTGAAGAATTCCTGACCTTCCTTGAAAAGTACAAATATATTACCGGAAGACTGCTCGTAGTCAAAAACGTCAACATAACCACGCTGCGTAACGATACCATCAGTGTCGGCGCTGAAATTTACTCGTATGAGCCCATTGTTAATCTTGATAACCTCATTATCAACGAATTAACCGAGAAAGAGCGCGCCATGCTCAGTAAAATTGTTGACGTTAACAAGAATCCGGTTTCAACGGCAGAGGGGCAGGTCAATGATCTGTATGAGGCAAAAGAAAATCCGTTTAGATAAGCTTTCGTAGACCTTCAGACATCTGGGCACCTTTTTTAGTCCACTCAGCCAGTTTTTCTTTGTCAAAGGTCAGTTCAGCCGGATCTTTCATGGGGTCATAGAACCCAATCTGTTCAATGTAGTGTGAGTTTCTTTTCTTTCGCTCATCGATAACAATAATCCGGTATTTTGGATCATGTCGTTTGCCGATGCGCATTAATCTAATTTTTACTGACATAGGAGTCTATAATATCATTTTTTATCCAAAATGCCAATGGCTTTTGCTGCAGCAGCGCTCTCTGCTGCTTTCTTTGTCTTGCCCCTACCCACTGCCAACGATTTACCGGCTACATGTACGGCCACGGTAAAGGCCTGCTCATCAAGCTCTCTATTTTCCTTAATTAGCTGATACGTCGGTGTTATTTTCATCTTTTGCTGTACTATCTCTTGAAACTCAGTCTTGGGATCACGATATGATTTGGTTTCAATAATAACCGATAGGTGGGGTACAAAATACTGCATAAAAAAAGCATTCACTGCACTATATCCTTCTTCTAAGTACAACGCCCCCAGCAGGGCCTCTAATATATCAGCCAACGTATTTTCATTCTGTCCGCCATGGTTATGTTCCTCGCCTTTTGAAAACCTCCCATAGGTTCCTAAGTTGAGTTCTGAGGAAATCTCTGCCAGTTTTTCAGTCCGAACCAGGGCAGCCCGCATATCAGTCAGAATTCCTTCCGGGAATTCCGGATAGTTGGTAAACAGGTAGGTCGAAGATACTAACGACAACACCGCATCCCCCAGAAACTCGAGACGTTCATAGGAAACCTCCTCAGGATGTTCATTGATATACGAAGAATGAGTAAATGCCTGCTCGCATAATACACTATGTGGATTTGAGAACCCCAGGGTGGAGAGCAGCTCTTGTTTATTGTTCGCTGGTTGCATGATCGCTATAGGCTTTTGCCAGAATACCGTTTACTAATTTTGAGGAACTGTCAGAGCCATATTCTTTTGCCAACTCAACAGCCTCATCTATAACTACTTTATATGGTTCAGCCTTATCCGTAAAGAGCAATTCATACACGCCCTGTTGCAGAATAGCGTAATCTACTTTTGCCATTTTAGTATGGTCAAAGGTGGTGGCGTAGGTATCAATAATCGCATTAATGTCCTTTTGGTGTTTCTCAATATCCTTGCAGATTGACTTTTGCTTTGCTGACAGGGGAGGAGCGCTCGTATGCTCAAATGTCTTGCTGTAGAGTGCCTGGATAATGCCTTTGCGAAATACGTGTCGAGGGTCAAGCTCTTTTTTCATGCGATTACTTCCCGCACGACGTGCACAAGTGGTGAGCCACTTTTCTTGCACCGCACTCTTTGCAGGTAACCACATGAGGAATGCGTTTTGAGCGTGCATTCAGTCGTGCACCTTTGCGTGCTGTTGATGATCTTCGTTTTGGTAAGGCTGCCATGTGTTTTGTTTAGTGTAAATGCGTTACCTCACTCTGTTTCGTTTGGGGTAACAGTATCGAATTATAGGTGAAATGGGGGTCGATTGCAAGAAGTTCTTGAATATCGCTATGGATTTCTTTAAATGCTGCCAGTGATAAATGCTCTTTGGCGTAGTGAAACGGAAATCCTGATTGACTGTATCCGACAATGCTTCCGGGTCCGCGCAGTTTTAAATCGTACTCGGCAATAACAAAACCATTGAGCTCATTTTGAAAGTACTCCAGCCGCTTATCAGCGTCAGAAGATTCCTTGGGTGCATACAGCGCAATACAATAACCCTGTTTTTCATTCCGTCCTACCCGTCCCCGCAATTGGTGAAGTTGCGCGAGTCCAAACATATCAGCTTCCTCAATAATCATAATAGTCGCGTCCGGTATATCAATTCCTACCTCAATAACCGTGGTGCAGACCAGTATCTGTGTTTTTTTGTCCCTGAATTTAGTAAGGATTGAGTTTTTATCCTGCAGATTACTGTACAGCAGGTCAATGGCGGTATCAGGAAAGCGTTTTTGCAGGCGAGCAACGACCTGCTCAACCGATGAGGCTTCGCTATTTTCCTCATCCTCCTCAATGGCCGGGCATACGACAAACACCTGTTTACCGCCTGCCAACTGTTTTTCAAGCCAGGCATACAAGTCTGCCCGTTTCTCAGGCGTAATCACCCGGGTAATAACCGGTTTTCGATTGGCCGGCATGGTCGTTAACCAAGACAGGGAAACCCCTCCATAGATACTTAAGGCTAACGAGCGGGGAATGGGAGTAGCTGAAAGCATCAGTAAGTGGGGTGTGGTTTTGGCTCCTCCAGCCCGCTCCATCAGGCTATCACGCTGTTGTACGCCAAACTTATGCTGCTCATCAACCACGACACAGGCACAATTTTCTATAGCAATATCGCTATACAAAATGGCATGAGTGGCAATAATAATGGAGGGCTTTGCTGACGCAGAACCTAGCACCATCTCTTTGCTTGAGCCGGTCATAAGCATAACGCTGTGTCCCAGAGATGAAAAAAGCTTTCGTATGGTCAGGGCATGTTGCTGGGCAAGCACTTCAGTGGGGGCGAGTAGTATAGCCTGGCGGTTGGTTGAGGCAGCGGCAAAAAGAGCACTGGCAGCAATAATGGTTTTTCCGCTTCCCACTTCTCCAATAAGCATACGTTTCATAGGGGACGTCTTTTGCAGGTCGCCTTTTAGCTCTAGTAACGATGTCTTTTGATCTTTAGTCAGGGTAAAGGGGAGCAGACTTTCAATTCTCTCAATAACGCTGGTTTCGAGCTTGATGGCGGTCTTTTTTTGGTATTCAATGGCCAGTTTCTGATAGGGAAGCACATAGTTGAGCAGTTCATCGTACACCAAACGCCTCCGTCCCTGTTTTGCCTGTTCAATGGTTTCCGGCTCGTGCAGGGCACAAATAGTCTGTAATGGATTAAGCAGTGAACGTTTGTTCACTAGAGTGTCTGGAAGCGGTTCAGAAAGCTCTTCCTGATCAATTTCAGGCAACAGGTTATGTATCAGTTTTCGGATAAAACGCTGCGAATGGTGGGGAATAGCTGAGTACAGAGGCAACACTCCAGCCGCATGAGTAGAGCCGTCCTCGATAAGCAGGTATTCACGGGGGTTAAACGTCAGGGACCGGCCAAAGTGTGACACGGTTCCATAAAAAAGGTACCGCTCATTTTTTTTAAACTGTTTGATCAAGAACGGTTGGTTGAAAAAGGTTATTGCTATCTTTCCGCTCTCGTCTTCTGCGGTAAACTGCTGGATCGAGGTCCTGCCTGATTTCGCGCGGCGTGAATAGCCGCTATATACCGTAACAACAATGGTTGCCAGCATACCGACTCTCAGGGTAGAGATGGGTACGTGTTCATGAATATCAAGGTACCGTAGGGGATAATAGCGAGCCAAGTCACCCACCGTTTCAATTTCTTTCTTCTGGAGTGAAAGCTGCAAAGAAGGGCCGACGCTGCGTATGCTGGCGATACTGTTCTCAAGTGAGAGCATGCCGTTTAGGTATCAAAAAATAAAATAAGGAAGCACTGACGACAACAGTAACAGCGCGAGGACTACTATCAGTATGATTTTGGTGACTGCTTTCATTGCTAGACTAGTGTATCATATTAGTATGAAAGATTACGGTGCTACTGGTTCGCGTAGGAAACGTTTACCACTGTTCTTGAAATCATGGCAGTTGACTCCCCAGCGCATCGCTATTGCTATCGGTGCCGGTATTATATTGTTTTTAGGAGTGTTGTTTTGGATCACCAAAGACCTACCGACTCCTGACAGTATTATCACCAATGCTAAATACAGCACGACCATTTTGGACCGTAATGACAAGGTTATTTATGAGGTGTTTCAGGACAAAAATATTGTTCCCATCACCTATGATGAGCTGCCCAAAGATTTGATCCAGGCAACAATATCGATTGAAGATAAAGATTTTTTCAAGCATGGCGGATTTTCAATTGGAGGGATATTCCGTGCACTGCTGCGTGATATCTTTTTAGGAAAAGCAGAGGGCGGGTCAACACTGAGCCAACAGCTCATTAAAAACACACTCCTTACCTCAGAAAAAAGCCTGGTGCGCAAAACGAAAGAGTTTATTCTTGCCATCGAGCTTGAACGGCGCTATACCAAAGAACAAATTCTTGAGATGTATTTCAATCAAACACCCTATGGCGGTACGACGTGGGGCGTGGGCTCAGCATCGCAGTACTATTTTGGGAAGAAACCAGCTCAGTTAACCCTCTTGCAATCAGCTATTCTGGCCGGTTTGCCTCAGAATCCATCTATTTACTCTCCCTTTATCGGTGAAAAGGATGCGTATATCCACCGTACCGAACAGGTATTGCGCCGCCTTCGAGAAGACAAATACATTACCAAAGAGGCTGAAGAAGAGTTGGTTGCGCAATTGCCAAAAGTGAAGTTTGTAGGCAAGGGCAGTGCTATCCAGGCAGGTCACTTTGTGTTTTATGTCAAGGATCAGCTGGATAATGTGCTCGCAAACGATGCTCTGTTGCAAAAGGGATTGGTGATTAAAACAACGCTTGATCTCGATTTGCAGAAACAGGCAGAAAAAATTGTGAAAGAAGAGGTGCTAAAAGCAAAGGGTCTTAATATAACCAACGGTGCACTGGTGGCCATGGATCCCAAAACCGGAGAAATCTTGGCCATGGTGGGGTCATTAGACTACAATAATGAAGAGTTTGGTAAGTTCAACGTAACCACCGCGAAACGCCAACCAGGATCAACCCTTAAGCCATTCATGTATGCACTGGCGTTTGAAAATAACTATACGCCTTCATCAATCCTTATGGACGTCTCCACTGAATTTTATTCCGGCAGCTCAACCGAGAAGCCGTATAAACCGGAAAATTATGACGGGAAGTACCGCGGGCCGGTGCAGTTTCGTTTTTCCTTAGGAAGTTCGCTGAACGTTCCGGCCGTCAAACTACTCGCCCAGATCGGTATTCGTCCCTTTCTGCAAAAATTGTCTGATGCCGGATTAACGACCCTTGAGCCCACTGATGAAACGATGCGTAATGTTGGCTTGTCATTGGTGCTGGGAGGAGGGGATGTGCGGCTCATTGATCTGGCATCTGCCTACACGTCACTGGCTAATTCTGGAACCGGCGTGAGCCCCCTATCAATCCGTGAAGTACGCGATTACCGTAATCGCCTTATATACAAACCACAGAAGCCAGCAACCAAAAAGGTGTTTACTGCTGAGTCGACATTCCTCGTATCTCATATTCTCACTGATAACAATGCGCGCTCCCTGACGTTTGGTACGTATAACAATCTGGTGGTATCCGGGAAAACGGTCGCAGCAAAAACCGGTACCACTGATGATAAGCGTGATAACTGGACAGCCGGATATACTAAGGATATCGTTATCGTGACTTGGGTCGGCAATAACGATAACTCAAAAATGAATCCTGCCCTTGCCTCAGGTGTCAGCGGTGCCGCTCCTATCTGGAATCGGGTTATGTCATACGCACTGTCAAAAGACTACCAGGACAATATCCTTGCCAAACCCAGCGACGTTGAAGCTACCAGTATTGATGGATTTTTCGGAGGTACACCAAAAGATGGCTATCCCACTCGCTCAGAGTACTTCATACGGGGAACCGAACCTAAGGAAGTTTCTCCCTTTTACAAAAAAGTGAAGGTGTCCAAGTCTACCGGTAAAAAGGCAAATGATGTTGAAATAGCCAAGGGTGACTATGAGGAGAAGGACCTCTTTGTTGTTGAGGAATCTGATCCCATATCAACCGATGGCAAAAATCGTTGGCAGGAGGGCATTAATGCCTGGGCGCAGGGACAATCGGATGAAAAATGGAAAGGCCCCACTGAAGTTTCTGAGAATAATGCTGATGACATTTCCATATCGGTTGAGAAACCTGAGGACAACAAGAAATATGATGGGGGCTCGCTTGATATTAAGGCGAAGGTAACCACCAACAAGGATCTTGAGTATTTCAGGCTGTTTATCAATGATACCCAAGAGTTGGATACCAAGGACAAATCCATTGAAATGACCAAAGGAGGCTTGGGAAATGGCGTGTATACTCTGACTTTCAAGGCTCGCAACAATGCCGGTAAGGAAACCGAGCGCAAGATCATCGTCGGATTGGGTACGGATCTCGTGACCCCGACGCCAGAACCAACTGAACCGTAGTAGATGGCACTCTATTTTGAAGATAGGATTGACGCAGGCCGCAGGCTTGCCGATGCACTTATATCATTAGTAACCCCTGATTCTATTGTATGCGTGTTACCCCGCGGAGGAGTACCCATTGGTTTTGTTATTGCCAGTATGCTGAAACTGCCTTTAACGGTTTTGGTTGCCCGAAAATTGGGATACCCACCGCAGCCGGAGTTTGCCATAGGGGCCATTGCCGAGGGAAATGTGAAAGTCCTTAATACCTCTACCATTGCGCGGTTATCGGTAACCAAAGATGGACTGGCCCAGATTATCAAAAATGAAAAGAAAGAATTGAACAGAAGAGTGCTCATCTATCGTCACGGCACAAAACTGAAGCTGAACGGCAAAGCGATACTATTGGTTGATGACGGTATAGCTACCGGCTTGACCATGAAAGCGGCCATTAAGGCTTTACGCAGGTATGCGGTTAAGCGTATTCTGTGTGCGGTGCCGGTTTCTTCACCTGCTGCTGCCCATGAGCTTACTCACCTGGTTGATCGGTTTGTTTCCCTGTATACGCCACATGACTTTGGCCCGGTTTCAAAACATTACCGTACCTTTCCTCAAACCACGGACCAGGAGGTATGCGATGCGCTTCTTGCTATTGCTGCCGCTCACTCGTATAATGAGTGACGTCACATGGCAAAACAAACGATAGCTCCTGAGATATTTGATAATATTCTGCAGGAGATAAAAAAAGTTGAATGGCCGACCCGTAAAGAAGCATTGCATCTAACACTGGTCGTTGTTATACTATCTCTTATCATCGGAATCTACGTAGGAGTTCTTGATGTGGCTTTTGCAAAGCTGTTTGAAACAATTCTGCGTATCTAATAAAACACATGGACGTAACTCAACAGAAAGACAAGATAGTCAGTAATCCTGATGCAAAGTGGTATGTCATCCACACGCAGGCAGGCTACGAAGTAAAAACCAAGAAAGCGCTTGAAGAGCGGGTTAAAACACTGGGATTTGCTGATCAGATTTTTGAATCGATTATTCCTATGCGTGACGTTATTACGATCAAGCAGGGAAAAAAGCGTCAGATAAAGGAAAAACTGTTTCCCGGATACTTACTCGTAAAAATGCTTCTTAATGATGACAGCTGGCTCGTGGTTCGTACCACTGAGGGTGTAACCGGCTTCGTCGGGGCAGGAAACAAGCCTACTCCCATTTCAGAGCGTGAAGTAGAGGCTATTTTGAAGTTTACCGAACAACAGGCTCCCAAATTCAAGACCCGATTCTCAGTCGGTGAAGCCGTTAAGATCATTGACGGACCATTCAGCGACTTTTTGGGTACCATTCAGGAAGTTGATGAGTCACAAGGTAAAGTTAAAGTCCTTATATCCATTTTCGGACGTGAAACTCCGGTTGAACTTGACTTCCTTCAAGTACAAAAAATTTAATTAACCACACCAATGGCAAAAACCGTAAAAGCAATCATCAAACTTAATTTGGCAGCAGGGGCTGCAACAGCAGCGCCGCCAGCCGGTCCTGCACTGGGACAGCACGGCGTTCCTATCATGGATTTTATTAAAAAATACAATGAGGCAACCGCCAAAGAACGCGGTAAAATTATTCCCGTTGTCATTACCGTGTATGACGATCGCAGCTTTACCTTTATTACCAAGCTTCCTCCCGCCACTGAACTCATTAAGCAGCGCATCAAATTGCAAAAAGGAGCGACTGCTCCCGGTAAAGAGGTAGCAGCCACCATGACTGACGCTGATATTACGGCGGTAGCAGAAGAAAAGATGAAGGATTTAAATGCAACCACGCTTGAACAAGCAAAAAAAGTTATTGCTGGGTCAGCCCGCAGCATGGGAATAAAGGTACAAAATGGGTAAAAAACGAAACGTCACCGTTGGAGCAACTGAAGCAACACCTGAGGGTGTTATTTCAATGGAGCCGGAAAAGAAAAAGAAGGATAAATACGAGAACAAGAGAAAAGGTGTGGTTAAGCCACTGCATGGTAAAAAATACAAAAGCGCCGCCACTAAAGTAGAACAAAAGCCTTACGAACTATCGAAAGCCGTAGCGCTCTTAAAGAAAATTGCGTTTGAATCGTTCGGTGCCTCAGTTGAGCTTCACGTGAATCTGATGGAACAGGGAGTAAAAGGTGAGATGTCGTTGCCTCACGGTACCGGTAAAGAAGTCCGGGTTGCGGTCTTTGATGAAGCGTTAGAAAAAACATTGGCTAATAACGAAATTAATTTTGATGTACTCCTGGCGCGGCCTGATGATATGAAGAAACTGGTACGCTTTGCAAAGCTTTTGGGACCAAAGGGCCTTATGCCTACTCCTAAAAAGGGAACGGTCACCCAGGATATTGAAGGATCAATTAAAAAATTCAAGGGCGGAGCCATTCATTACAAGAGTGAGCCGAAATTCCCGTTGCTGCACCAAGTCGTGGGGTCCACCAAATTTACTGAAGAGCAACTTAAAGAAAATTTGAGTGCCGTATTGGTAGCCATAGGCCGAAAGAACATACAGAAAGCCTACATCAGTTCCACCATGAGTCCCTCCATACAGATTGATCTGTCATTCCTATCGTAGCATCATGAAGGTCTATTATGCATCGGCAACGAGCATGTACGAACCTTCAAAAAAAGACTTCCTCATAAAGAAAAACATCACTAAACATCAATCCCTGTTGAATGGTAAGAAATTGAGTGGCACTACGCGCTCCTTTTTTGAAATCCAAAAACAGAATATCGACAAAGCCGACTGCGTCATTGTCGAGGTAACCAATCCATCGATCGACATTGGAGGTATCGTCGTATATGCTCTTACGAAAGGCATTCCCACGCTTGCCTTGGTATTTGAAAACGAAAAAGGCAATTTGCCCCCCATGCTCGCCGGAAATCCCTCAGATTCGCTGTTTATTGAACACTATTCAAATCAAAACATATCCATATGCCTACGTACCTTTTTTGAGCATGTGCATACCAACCAGACACGCAAAGGGAAGGTAATTGTCATTGATGGCGGTGATGGATCAGGCAAGGCAACGCAGGTGCAGTACTTAGCCCAATATCTTAAAGCGAACAAGGCAAAACACCGCATCTATGACTTTCCTCGGTATTTTTCGTCGTTCCATGGTTCAACCATTGGGCGCATGCTGTCAGGTGAATTTGGAACACTGGACAGCATTTCCCCCTACCTGGCGTCACTCGCTTATGCGCTCGACCGGGCATCATTAAAAGAAGAAATGGATGACTTTTTACGTTCAGGCGGCATTATGCTCTGTAACCGATATGCCACTTCAAATATGGCTCACCAAAGCGCCAAGATAATCGATCCCGTTGAACGCAAGAAGTATCTTGCCTGGGTAGCTGAGCTGGAATACAAGATTCATAAGATTCCCCGTGAAGATATCGTCATCTATCTGTATGTACCCTGGAAAGTTGGCTATGACCTTACTGCCCAGCGATCAAAAGAAAAAAATATAAAGCTGGACATTGCGGAGAAGGATATAGAGCACCGCAAGGCAGCAGAACGCATGTATCTGGAGTTATGCAAAACCAACAGCCATTGGGTAAAGATCAATTGTCTGGATAACAATAACCATCTGCGCACCCGAGAAGATATTCATACAGAGATCGTGAAGACCCTCAAAAAGAAAAAACTGATCCCTTAGCTACTGCTTGGTATAATAGGCAATTCTATGCCACAGAAAGAACTTCCTCCACAAGAGGTAATGAAGAAATTCGATACAGCAGTTGATCGGGTTAAAAGAGGTTTACGTGCAAGTGCATTTATGATGCCCCCGGATACTACTGATTTATCAACGTTGCTTCAAAAACATACGCATCTTGTTGATAATAACGAATTCAGAAAAAAATCATTAGGTTCAGCACTTCAGTCGGACACACCAGCGGCACAGGAGATGAATCAGAATCAGCTTGACTCACCAAGCGTCAGAGCACGATTTCTCCCATCGTACTTAACTGGCGACTCTCGAGAAATTCTAGTACGGTATCCGTTTGTTGCTCATCCCTCTCATTCATCCGACTTAATAAGTCATGCCATACTTGAAGAGCTCAGTCATGGATTTTATGACCGTGAAAGAGAACTTTCACTGTACTCCCTCCCAAACTCTGCCAATGCGCTTACGCCCGGTGTTACCCATGAAGAACGAATAGCAATATTACGTCAATGGAAACAGAGATTCTATGGTTCTACCGACATAGATCCAAACTTAGTTATGCTCAGAACTAATGGTTTTTTCAGTCAATTTTGGGACTATGGAGTTCTTCCGAATGAAGCAGTTCCTTATCCTGCATTTGTACATCCTTACGTGTTTGAGGAACTCAGAGCAAGCATAGTGAGTTCACTATTAATGGGTAGTTTAATCGGCTCTGAAGTCAGTCCTGCTATGCCTCCAGAAAATCAATGGCTAACAGGGATGGGAATCATGCTAAAAGATAAAAAAAATATTGAAGATTATCCCATACAGGTCTATGGATCAATGTTTGTAAGCCAAGCAGTGCGACAACAAGAGATAGGTACCAGCCTAAGGGAATTGCTCAAAGCGGTACATACTGGGCCCATAATTGATGGCATGGAAAGCTACCTGAGCAAGTATCCTCACTTAGTTCCAGTTTTTAACATGCTAGCCCAAAAAATGGGAAAACTATTAGTGGGTTAACCGAAGGTTAACCATTTGACTTTTATCTGTCCGCTTGTTAGATTTCGGTAATGCCTTACCTACAAAAAACCGATTCAGAGATATATAACCTCATTAAAAAAGAGGAAAAACGTCTTAAAGATACCCTCATGATGATACCGTCCGAAAACTATGCCTCCCGGGCAGTAGAAGAAGCTGTGGGATCGGTATTGGGAAACAAGTATTCTGAGGGCTACCCCTTTAAACGCTACTATCAGGGACAGGAAAACGCTGATCAGATAGAAAGCCTGGCGATTGAGCGTGCCAAGGCATTATTCGGTGTTGAGCACGTCAACGTACAGCCGTATTCAGGATCACCTGCTAATTTCGCCGTGTATAACGGGGTTCTCAAGCAGGGCGATACCATTATGGGACTGTCGCTGGCATTTGGTGGTCATCTAACCCATGGAGCTGACGCATCGGTTTCCAGCAAGTACTTTAGGGCCGTGAACTATGAGCTGAACAAAGAAGGATATATTGACTATAAAGCCTTGATGGAGCTGGCTAAAAAACATAAGCCCCAGCTCATTGTTGCCGGCACCACCGCCTATCCACGGCTTCTAGATTGGAAACAATTTGCCGCTATAGCAAAAGTCGTAAACGCCTACTTGATGGCTGATATATCACACATTGCCGGACTCATTGCAGGAAAAGCGTATCCATCTCCGGTTGAGTACGTTGATATTATAACTACCACTACTCACAAAACCCTGCGCGGACCGCGCGGCGCTCTGATTATGGTTACCAAGAAAGGTCTTAAAAAAGACCCTGACTTAGCAACCAAGATTGATAAATCCATATTCCCGGGCTTACAGGGCGGGCCACACATTAACTCAATTGCCGGTATTGCCGTTGCACTCAAAGAGGACTCAACTAAAAAATTCCAGAAATACGTTCATCAAATTATTGTAAACGCTCAGGCGTTAGCCAAAAGCCTTATGGATAATAATATACGGGTTATCAGCAACGGAACAGATTCGCATCTTATCCTTGCCGATATCAGTAACTACGGCATATTGGGCAATACCGCTGCAGAAGGACTTGAGTATATTGGTGTGGTGTTGAATCGCAACTCAATTCCCTGGGACAAAAATCCACCTTTTTATCCCTCAGGTATTCGCATGGGAACCCCGGGCATTACCAGTCGTGGCATGAAAGAAAAAGATATGAAACAATTGGGAAGCATCATTGCAAAGGCAGTACAGGCTCTCGGATTGCAAAAAAAGAAAAGCGGTATTACCGACTCAGAGGAACGCAAACGCAGCTTCAGAACCAAGCTGATTACTTCAACCAAGGAACTGAAGACACTGAAGGCGGACATACTCAAACTGACGAAGAAATTCCCTATACCAGCAGCGTACTAGCTTCTTCCACTGATTTGTTCTCCACCGTTATTGCGTACAGCGCATTGCAGAAGGCTATGGCAGACAGCAGCGGCTTTTGATGGATATTTCTGCCAGTGGCATTACCCGCGGTATGGGCGTGATGAATTTGGTCGTGCAAATTTTTCAGGAAGGCAACCGGATCAACACTGCTTCCACCGGCACATATCACCTTTGTTCTTCCCGCTGCCCGTACTGTTTGCTGCAGGCTTAACAGGGGAGATTCAGTCGGCGAATGCGGCGGGTTAATTTTCACAAAATCAGCACCCAACGCAGCCGCTACTCCCGCAGCACCGATAATAACCGCCGGATCATGCTCGTCCTGCACATATGCGCCCCGGGGATAAATCCACAAGGTTGATAAGAGGCCGTGTCGGTGCGCCTCCATAGTGAGGTGTGCTGCCTCACGCAACATATCATTCTCATGAATGCTGCCCAGATAAATGGTATAGCCCACTCCCACCATCAGCAGTTGCGCCGTATCGCGCACCCGTACCACATCATCAACCGAGTACCAGGCGGTACTCAAAGGGTCTTGTGCATGCTTGGGAACCATATTGGTTTTTGAATTAAGCTTTGCAATATACGGAATGCGAGCATACGCTTCATCGCCGCTGTAGCGCGCTATTAAGCCCAATTGTGTTGCAAACGCGCCGATGCGTGCTGCAGAGGCTATACGAAACAGATGTTCCGGATCGCCATCTTCCTCAGCTATACCAGGTCCCACAAAATCACTGTTGAGGTGCTCAACTTTTTGGTCACCGGCAAACAACATCAGACGTCCGCTGTCATGGGTTGCCAGGCGATAGTTATGAATGTAGGTTTCCCGCAGCTCTGCCGGCACTGATGAGGGCACCAGTATTTTTTCTTCCATCATATTCATGATACTATTTTTTTCACGGACTGTGTCGTCCATATACGCGAACAATCGGATGATCAAAGACGCTCCAGGTTTCCTCAGCAAATTCGTCAGGCAATCCCCAGTGTTTTGTTTCAAATCGGGCTATCTCGTTCCAGCGGCTTCCCAGCAGCTCTTCATAATACCAATGCAGAGTCGGATGTTCTGTACGCAAACAGTCGCAGATTTCCTGACTATGGCTTTGATTGCCATACGCACAGGTATAGTTAGCAAACACCCGTCTGCTGGGAACCACCACGTAATCCACCGTAGTTAATCGCTCTTTCAGTGTCTTCATCACCTCCGGATTCTGCTCACTGTCAAACAGATACAATTCAGATAGCACCGAATGCTGGGGGACCGTAAAGGGAACAAGAATGACATTGGCTGATTCAGTTAAGAAGGAGCTGCCTTCTTTGAGGTTCTCCTTGATCCATACTGAGGCGCTGATACGGGTATCGGGCTGCAGATACACATTGAGGTACGACAACCCCACCACCAGATGGGCAACTAGCATCAACCCATAGAGGTACTTGAGCCGTCGCCCAGCAGCTGCGGCAATTAACAGAGCCATTACAAAGACAAATACATAAAACCGCGTCCATTGGGTATACAGCGGCAGTACTGACAGAAAGAAGACCAGCAACAGGATGACCTGCAGCCGATGATGTTTCCACGCATACGGCAGTTGGCTGATCGTAACAAAAAACAGCGGCAGTCCCAGTGCATAGGGGAATATAGAGACAAAAGGGAACAGTAACCGATTAGCGTGCTCAAATTGGTAGGTGTAAAACACCTTTGTTATGCCCCTTCCTACGTTACTCTCATAGGTGAGTGAGCTCAAAGCTTCCGGATAAGAAAAGAAATAATGGGGTGAGGCAATAAAGACAAACAGCACGGTCGTCATTCCCAGCAATACGAGTTGTTTTATCGATCGGGTGTGCCACCATTCGTACAGCGGAATGGCGAGTAGCACTACTGCCGATATCTTTATCCCAATAGCTAAGCCAATCACTAGGGCGGTTATCAGCTTGCTTTTGCGAAACCAGAGCGTACACAACAGCAGAAAGGCTAACAGGGATTCGGTGGTGCCAAAATGGGCAAACTGAATAAACACCGGCGTGGCAATCCACAACAGCAGTCCGGTCAGGGCAACGGTGGGTGATCGGTTCTCCCGCAGCAGCAGCCTATACACGATCCAACCGGAAGCAACTGATACGGTAGCCGACAGGATTCGCAGTCCTAACGCCGCCTGCCAGGAATCAATCAGCGGGGATAGGCTCAAGGACTTAACAGCATACCCGATCCAAACCAGATACAAGGGGAGTTGCCCATAGGCAAAAAAATGGGGATTCAGTCCATCGTCTAGAGTTAACCGGGAAATGGCATCTGCCATGTTGCGCTCATCGGGATGCAGCAAAAAAGGGTACCCCCAGGCAATGCCCACAAACCGCGTAATGATAAGCAGCAATAACGCAAGGGGCAGTACGCGGCCTTTCATACGCCGTACAGACTTAAGGTGCGCATCACCTCATCAACCGTTTTGCCTGCTCGCACGTATACCTGTGAAAAGGTAATGCCCTCTAAAGAAAGATCAAATACCACGAGTTTCTTTTTCATTTTTTCACCGGCCGCGTAGCCCAGTAAAAATGAGTCAGCACTGGTCATGGTATCGCCAAAAAATACGACCAGGTCGCTGTGCTTCAGCTCATGCAATTGGGCTTCAAACAATACTGAGGGTGGAATGGCTTCATTATCGCGCAAGAGGCGGCCGATGAGTTTGGCATTCATCACCTCATGTCCCCGCTGTGTAATGCGGGTTGCCAGAGCAAGAATATCTTGTGGTGGGTTTGATCCTAGTAAAAAAATATTCATGTGTTATACTCAATTTTGGTATGCGTCAACGCCAACTAATACTATTATATATCCTATTCTTCTTACTTGCCGCATCAACTATTGGCATTATGATGTTTGAGCAACCGGTACAACGGATTATTCGGGCGTCAAGCACTGACCCGTCACGGGAAAAGTCCCTCATTCTGGCGGATAAGATTTTAGCCCGTCCTAAAGACAAGGTACAAGTAACGGTATTTATCCGCAATGATCAAGGCGAAGGACTTGCCAACAAAACCGTGCTGGTTACGGCAGACAAAGGTCTGTTTACCTCAACTACAGGCATTACCGACGACGCAGGCAAAGCTACCTTTACTCTGGGCAGCGAGGGCGCTGAAAAATCTATTGTCAGCGCCTCAACTGAGGGCATTGACGTCTCAAACACCATCACGGTATACTTCACTCAGCAGTAATTAACAAACTATAAGTTTATTCAAAAAAACAATTCCCATGCAAAAGATACGCAAAGCAGTTATTCCCGCAGCTGGTTTTGGCACGCGCTTTTTACCTCAAACAAAAGCGATGCCCAAGGAAATGCTTCCCATAGTTGACAAGCCCGTAATTCAATATGTGGTAGAGGAACTGGTTGAGGCCGGTATTACCGATATTATTATGGTGACCGGTTACCACAAGCGTACCATTGAGGATCATTTCGATGTTCCCAGTCGTGATTTAATTGAGAACCTCAAGATGGGCGGAGAGAAAAAGAAGCCATTACTGGATCAGGTTATGAAAATAGGGGAAATGGCTAATTTCGTGTATGTTCGTCAAAAAGGACCGTATGGCAACGGTACGCCACTGATTAATGTACGCCATATTATCGGCAACGAGCCGTTTATCTACACCTGGAGCGACGATTTTATCAGCGCCAGCCCCTCACGGTTTAAGCAGCTGATTGCAGCATACGAAACATACGGATCATCGTGTTTGGCCAGCATTCGGGCCAAACGGGATGAGGATTATGACCGCTACGGATTTGCCGGTGGCACTGAAATCGAGCCCGGTATTATCGATACCAACGTTATTATTGAGAAACCCGGTAAAGATAAAGCGCCATCTAACCTAGCTAATGTATCGGGATTCATTCTGACCCCTGATATTTTTGACTATCTTGATAGGGCACAGGCCAACCTTAAAGAAGGTGATGAGCTGTACTACAACGACGCTCTTAAGCTGATGCTTGAGGACAAGAAACGGGTACTGGCCGTAGAAATTAAGGGCGGCAAGTACTACGACACCGGTAACAAGATCGAATATCTGAAAACCGTCGTTGAATTTGCACTCAAAAATCCATCCGTTAATGGAGAGTTCCGAGACTATCTCAAAGCTCTCTTGAAAGAGCAGGAGCTATAAGGTAGAATTGGAAGATCAGAAATACTATGAAGACTACTATTGAGGTTGAAAAACTATTTGAATTGGGTGGACATTTTGGCCATAAACGTGGCCGAACGAGTCCCAAGGCAAAGGCCTACGTCTACAAGATCCAAAATGACGTAGCCATTATTGACTTGTTTCAAACTAAAACCCTCGCTGAGGCTGCAGTGAAAGCGCTATTTGATGCGGGTAAGCAGAACCAGGAACTCCTGGTGGTTGCCACCAAGAAAAATATTCAGAATTTCGTCAAAGATATTGCCGCCAAAGAAAAAGTTCACTATATCACTGAAAAATGGGTGGGTGGGTTCTTTACCAACTTTGAAGAGATCAAAAAAAATGTTGACCGCATCAATACCTTTAAAGCTGATATGGAAAGCGGCAACCTGAAAGAAATGATTAAGCATGAGCGCAACAAGCTTGAGAAGGAAATCAACAAACTGTTGCGCGTCTATGAGGGCGTCCTGACCCTTACCCGTATGCCTGACGTGGTGTTAATAGTCGATGTTCGGAAAGAAAAGAATGCCTTAACGGAATCACGAAAAATGCAGGAGGCCCAAATTATGCAGGAAAAGAAGGCTCTGTTTACCGTTGGTGTGCTTGATACCAATGCGAACCCGCAAGAAGTGGATTATCCCATCATGGTCAATGACGACACTCCGGCGGTACTTGAGTACGTGGTCGGCGCTCTGTTGCAAGGCTTTTTGGAAGGCCGCAAACAGTATGTGCCTGAACTGACTCCTGAGGAAAAAGAGGCAAAAAAATTAGAAGCAAAAGCGAAAAAAAATGACAAACCTCGATCTGCTAAAAAAGCTGCGTGAAGAAACCGGCGTATCCATTGCGCTGTGCAATAAGGCATTAAACGAAAGCAAAGGAAACTTCGAAAAAGCAAAACAGCTCCTTTCTACGTGGGGTGTTGAACTGGCGGCAAAAAAGTCAGGAGAAGTAACCGGCGAAGGTGTGGTTGAATCCTACATCCACCATAACAAACGCATGGGGGCGCTGGTGAAACTGCACTGTCAAACCGACTTTGTTGCTAAAAACGAGGAATTTCAAACACTCGCGAAAGAAATTGCCATGCAGATTGCGTCCATGGGTCCTAACAATGCAGAGGAGCTCATGAAGCAACCTTATATCCGTGAGCCAAAGAAAACCATTGAGGATATGTTGAAATCATATATTGTTAAGCTGGGCGAGAATATACAAATTGGTGAATTTGTACGCTTCTCGATCGATGAGTAAAACCCTTCTTATACTCCTGGCTCTCGCTGCTACCTTTTTTGTCTATACCCAATCACAGAAGACCGCCCCTCAGGCGCCTCTGCAACCAAAAACAGTCACTACCCCTGACGCTACTGCGTCATATCGCGTGGAAACCGTCGTGAGTGGGCTCCAGGTGCCCTGGAGTATTCTGTTTACCGGACCCAACCGTATGCTGGTGTCTGAGCGTACTGGTAGTATCAGGGTCATACGCAATGGTACGCTGCTACCCGAACCGCTACATACCTTTACTGACACGCTGCAGGGCGGTGAACGAGGATTGCTGGGTATGACCCTGCATCCTGACTATGCCAACAACAAGCTTGTCTATGCCGGCTATACGTATGACAGCAACGGTACTACCCATGTTAAGATTGTCCGTTTTGCTGACCAGGGAACGAGCATCTCCCCTATGACCACTATTATGGACAGCATCCCAGGAGGTAGTAATCATGACGGTATTCGTCTTAAATTCGGACCTGATGGTAAGCTCTATGCCTCAACCGGGGAGGGAGGTAATAAGGAACTGGCCCAGCAGGACACGACCTATGCCGGAAAAATCATCAGGATGGACGCTGACGGGGGTAATATCGAAATATACGCAAAAGGTATCCGTAACAGCCAAGGCTTTGACTGGGATACGGAACACAACAACAACCTGTGGGCCGTTGATCATGGACCCTCAGGCTATGACGCACCGCCTGGAGGGGATGAGGTAAATCTCATTACAAAAGGCGGTAACTACGGCTGGCCGTTAGTATCACATGAGAAAAACAAGCCAGGCTTAATAGCCCCTAAAATCACCTTCACTCCGGCTATCGCTCCGGCTTCAATCATTGTCTATAACAGTACGGTACTACCTCAGTTTCAGGGTAACTTGTTTGTGGGAGGATTGCGGGGAAGTGGGGTATATCGATTCATTCTGACCAAAGATGGTACGGGTATCGCTTCATGGGAAAAGCTCAACAAGGTGGATGTGGGTCGCGTACGCGATGTGGTGCAGGGACCTGACGGCTATATCTACTTTACCAGCAGCAACCGTGATGGCAGGGGCATAGAACGACCCAACGACGATAAAATCTACCGCTTGATGCCCACTCCTTAAGCTTTCTTTCAGATTTACCCATTACACTGCATCTCATGAAAGGAGATGAACACATGAACATAAAACGAAACACTATGGCCGCATTAGCTTTCATGATTGTTGCCGGAAGTTTGGTACTGCCTTCCTATGTTTCAGCCGCTGAAACGGCCGAAGCAAACCGCAAAGGACTTTTTGACGGACTGGTTCAAATGATTTCCCAAAAGTTTAATTTGGACAAGGGTAAGGTAGAAACGGTTGTTACCGAATATCAAACACAGCATAGGCAACAAATGCAAAAAGCTATGCAACAAGAACAAAACGAACTACTTTCACAGCTGGTTACTGATGGCAAGATAACGCAAGAACAGAAACAAGCTATGCTTAAAAAGCATGAGGAGTTGCGCAACAAATACCAGCCCGACGGTATGATGGATCTTTCGCCTGAAGAGCGCAGAACAAAGATGCAGGAAATGCAAACAGACCTAACGGCCTTTGCGCAATCACAGGGAATTGATACCTCAGCTATGATGGGTAATGGCCACCGAGGTGGCATGATGAGAGGCTCGTTTGCACAGTAAACGACAGAGTGAAAAGGTAATTAAGCCCAGGCTAACCCCCTGGGCTTTTTACTGGTTTGCGTGATAAAATACAAATACTTGGGGAATCGTCTAATGGTAGGACAGCGGCCTTTGGAGCCGTTAGTCGGGGTTCGAATCCCTGTTCCCCAGCCAAAATGACTCCTGAAAGAAGAGAACGATTGCCGACAAGTGTATCTTCAGCGATATTTATTGAGGATGAGCATAATAGATTGCTCTTTCTGCAGCAAGCATCTGAATCCAAAGGCCATAGGTGGGGACCGCCCGCAGGAGGAATAGAGGCTCATGAAGACCCTATAAAAGCCGCCTTGCGAGAAGTTAGGGAAGAAATTGGAGTTGAGGTTAATTTAATTGATCTTATTGGAATTTATACAGCCGATAGAGGAGATAATGCAACAGGAATTGG
>JANLHK010000070.1 GCA_024653645.1 Candidatus Roizmanbacteria bacterium
TTCAGAATGGAAAGAAGGCGGTTGCAGAGGATGTCGACAGTCTTTTGGTATAGAGCCGGTGCGTGAGTTACATATAGCCGAGTTTGCGCAGTGTGCCCATGATATTTTCTTTATCCTGTCTTCGTCCTGCCCGCTCTTTTATTTTGCTGAAATCCTGTTCCCATGCCGGTTTAACGTCAGCCTTGGTAGTCGTGCCTTTGGCGCCCAGTGAACGGTAGCCTTGCTGGTACAGTTTGCAATACGGTATTTTTTTGTTCAAAATGGCATCCCATATCTCACGCTCAGTGAAATGCAGAATCGGATGGATACGCATATGGGTGGGGGTCAGCTTCCCTTCGCGCTTTGAGAAATACGTTTCATGGGCTCGAGCCTCCTGTTCATCCCACCGTATGCCGGTAATCACCGCAGCATAGGGATGTTTTTCAAGGTAGCGATTCATGGCAACCGTCTTCATAAGGTGGTTGCCGACAAATGATTCCGGTTCAAAGGGGAATGTTTTTTTCTTGAACCCCAGCCGTTTAACCTCTTCCTGATTGCGTGCATCAAGTTTTGCTACCACCACCGGAGCACCAATCTCGGTTCCCTGTACCAGTACATTGTCATTTTGTACTTGCGTGACGTTGAGTTTCCATTTTTTGGTAATTTCAGCCACAAATTCCTTGATTTCCTCAAATACATGTCCTTCATTGATAAACAAACATCTTGGCATCGGGACTTTGTTTTTTTTGCATGCTTCGCGGATCATCCATACAATGAGGGTTGAATCTTTGCCTCCGGTCCAGGCAACGACAACATTTTTACTGCCATAGCGTTCAATGGCCTGCATCATAACCCACTGGCTGAGGGCAATGTTGTCATCAGTTGTTCGCTGAAACGATTTCTCCTGCGTTATTTTTTGAGCAATCTGGGTGAGGAGTCCCTCCATGTACGTTTCAACGGGTTGTTTTTTCTGGCGGGCGCGTGAGAAGAAGACGGGAATAAGCTGGTCAGGTACCATGTTTTTCATAAGGTTTTCATTATACATCAAACTTCTTGCGCTTCAATAAGAATAATAGGTATAATGGAGCTCACTATAAGTTATTAAGCAGCAATTATGGCAAAAAAAGCATTGGTTACCGGCATACTCGGTCAGGATGGTCCTTATCTAGCACAGCACCTGTTATCTCAGGGATATAAGGTATACGGCATGATTCGCCGGTATTCCAACCCCAACTTTGAGAATTTGGAGTATTTGAATCTTATGAACGAGATTGAGTATGTGGATGGCGACCTCACGGATGAGGCGTCATTAATGGGAGCCATTAAGTTTATCCGTCCGGATGAAGTCTATAACCTGGCTGCCCAGTCGTTTGTGGGCGGATCATGGGAACAGGCTAAGCTTACGACTGAGGTAAATGCGCTGGGCGTACTCCATTTGCTGAATGCTATTAAATATTTCGCTCCCACGTCCCGTTTCTATCAGGCATCAACTAGTGAAATGTTTGGTTTGGGACTCAACAAGCATGATGGCATGCAGGACGAAGGTACTCCATTTCATCCCCGCAGCCCGTATGGCGTCTCTAAAGTCTATGCGTATTGGATGACGGTCAATTACCGTGAATCGTACAAAATGTTTGCGGCAAACGGCATTCTGTTTAACCATGAATCCCCTATTCGTGGTATCCAGTTTGTCACGCGCAAAATCAGCGATGGGGTGGCCCGTATTAAGCTGGGTTTTGCGAAAGAACTGCATTTGGGCAACATGGACTCAATGCGTGACTGGGGTTTTGCTGGGGATTATGTAAAGGCTATGCACCTCATGCTCCAGCAGGATGAGCCGGATGATTATGTGGTTGCCACCGGTGAAAATCATAGCGTGAGGGAATATGCTGAGCTGGCATTTAAACATGTGGGCTTGAATTGGAAGGATTATGTAAAAACCGACCCTCGCTTTCAGCGTCCCGCTGAAGTACCCAATCTTAAGGGAAATTCAGAAAAAGCACGAAAGAAACTGGGATGGGAACCCACGGTATCATTCCCCGATTTGGTAGCCATGATGGTTGACGCGGATCTTAAACGGGTTGAAAAAAGAAATCGTTAACTAGGTATGGATACTAAAACCGCATACACGTTTAAGGAATTGCAGCGGGTATTGAAAGAACGGTCTAAAGACCTGCGCATTGAATTCACCAGCCTAACTAAGCGCGAGAAAGATATCTTAGCCAAGACGGTGAAGCTGTCAGAGGAAGTGGGAGAGCTGGCAAACGATATTCTGGCGACCATGTCTCTGCAGCGCAAGTCAAAGCTTGAGGCGTTTGATAAGCAAAACCTCTATGAAGAATTTGCTGATGTGGTTATTGCCTGCTTTGCCCTGGGCATTGCTATGCGCGTGGATATGGATCGGGCTTTGCGGCAAAAACTGGACAAGATTCTTACCAAATACATCACAGACCGAAGCTAATATGAAGAGAGCCATCATTATTACACTGGTGCTTGTGGGTATCATGGGCGTTCTTGCCTATGGGACGATGCGTAATTTATATTCAAAAATTTACAAAGGAAACCAATCCTCGCAGCAGGTACGAAAAGAACGGGATATCTTGACGGTGTTGCTGATGGGCTACGGTGGTGGTGCTCATGAGGGTACCTACCTGACAGATTCCATGATAGTGGCCCGCATCGACTTGAAAAGAAATACCGTGGCGCTCATCTCAATTCCCCGTGATATCTGGGTAAAGGTACCTACAAAAACCAATGAATCGTTTTACCGCAAAATAAATGCCGTGTATCAGTTGGGACTGTTTCCCAAAGACTATCCCAATGTGAAATACCCCAAAAGCGGTGAGCCGGGCCCGGCTCTCGTGAAGCAGGTGGTCGGTGAGATGCTGGGTATTGATGTCCACTATTACTTGACCGTTGACTTTGAGGGATTTCGTGAAGCGATTGATACGCTGGGTGGCGTAACCGTTAATGTACAAAAGACCTTTGATGATTATGAATATCCCATTGAAGGAAAAGAGGCTGACCTGTGCGGGCGTGAAGATCAGTTCGTACAGATCGAGAAATACTTAAATCCTGCTAGTCCTGAGGCTACTGATGAGGAGAAAATGGAATTTCTGAAAGATAAGCCTGAGTTGGCTGAATTCCTGAAGCAGATCACTGATGATCCGGTGTTAGCATTTCCCTGTCGATACGAACATATTCACTTTGATAAAGGTCCGGTACTGATGGATGGCGAGACGGCCTTAAAATATGTACGTTCGCGTCACTCACTGGATGATGGCGGTGATTTTGGACGCGCGGCACGCCAGCAGCAGTTTATTGAAGGAGTAAAAGACCAGGTACTGCAGGTTAATTTTGTTTCAAAGATAGTACCGCTTATGGATAAACTCAGTACCCACATTAGCACCGATATGCCAGCTGATGACATGCAACTGCTCATTAATGAATTTCCGCAGATAAGCCAATACACCCGCAAGCAACTGGTGTTATCAACCGATAACGTATTGGAAAGTTCCTATTCACCTGATGGACAATATATATTAATTACCGCTGAAGGAATTAATAACTGGCAGCCGCTGCATACATTCATTGAAAAGGCCTTGACACCTCCTTCACCAACCTATGCACCTGCCAGTCAGTAAACCGAAGGTAGCGTGGCTTACGTTTTTTGGTGCGTTGTGTTTCTATCTTATGGGCAGCAATCAGTCCCTCTGGCTTGATGAAGGAGTAACGGCACGGGTAATGCGGGAGTACGGCTTTTTTGACATTATCGTCAGGTTTTCACCGCTTGATTTTCATCC
>JANLHK010000059.1 GCA_024653645.1 Candidatus Roizmanbacteria bacterium
CGTTGAGATTATCCTGCAATTGTTTAAGAAAGAAGAATAAAAAAATCAAACCAATAATGAGCACTATTCCTATGAGTATCGTCAAGTCCATATACCTACTATTTTACCAATATATTGTGCCAATATACCTGCTACAATCCTACCTATGATTGCTACTTATCTGGTGCTGATTCTGGGCTTGGTTGCCCTGCAGCTAACGTGGGCGTTTACCGACCATGCTACGCCGTTGCAACGCCTATGCACCATAGACCTTCTACGCACCTCACTCATCTATGGGATTGTGTTATTGCAATGGATCAGTCACGGGTATTTCCCGATGCCCCCAACGTTAATTGTGGTTGCGTTGATGCCCATTGGGCTTATGCTTTTTGTCGCTGGCATAGTGTTATGCATATGGGCCAAACTCACCATGAAAACATCATGGGGAATACCGGCACAGCATGATATCAAGCGGCAACATACTCTTATTAAGAGTGGTCCCTATCGCTTTACCCGCAATCCTATTTATGTGGGATTGTTTATGGTTGAATTCGGACTCGCACTGGCGCTAGGGAGCTGGTTGTTTTTCTTGGTTTACCCGCTGTATCTCTATTTTGGTATTGCTATTAAAAAAGAAGAAGCGTTGCTTACCAAATATTTTGGGAAAGCATATATAGAATACACAAAACGGGTTCCCCGCTACCTATAATCGGCATGATATAATACTCTCAGATTTAATATTGGGTCTATAGCTCAACGGCAGAGCAGTGGCCTTTTAAGCCATTGGTTGAGGGTTCGAATCCCTCTGGACCCACACACATGTCGATTGATAACAGACTTCCATTTTCTGAAACACTCGGTGGAAATGAATATAGGGCAAAACGTGATCTTTTTACTCTCTATGATAAAGCCGTAGAACAGATTCTGGGAAATACCAGTGATCTACAGATACCCATTACGGGAGATACATCAAATTTTAGGCTTGCCTATACTCAAAAAGGTCCTCCTAAAATCTACCTACCTGAACCTAGCCATGATATGATGGCTGTTTATTTCTTATGGAGCAAAATCAATGCAAATCCCTTAGCGTGGCTTGATGAGTCACTTATGTTAAAAACTTTCCGTATGAGATTTAAACCCGACATCATAGAAGTACGTGATGATGGATTCAAAGAAATGCCCTACGCCCATTACTTTGGAGCAAGATTGCCCATTTAATATTTAAATATTCGTATGGCACAGAAAAAATTACCTCCAATCATTCAGGAGGTTGGTTTTGATTTTAACTGGTCAGAAGAAAAAGTATGGGTACTTGATGTGCCCGTTGAAGATATGGATATCACAGAACTGGAATGGCATTTTGATATTCCCTTCTGGTGGACCAAGCCTGATGGATTCTATGACTTGACGCCCAATGACGTACTACAGAATCCCGAGAAACATACGGAAGAATATGAACGAATCATACAAGCCAATTTAAATTACCCGCTTGACAGTATGTTTTGGAGAAATCGATGGTTACTGCTTGATGGGTTGCATCGTTTGGTAAAAGCAAAAACATTAGGAATGAAGACGATTAAAGTACGAAAAATCTCAACTGAATTAATTCCAAGAATTAAGAAATAAATCCACGCAGTACCTGTTCTATTTGCTTCTGAACCGCTTCAGGTATTGGTCTTCCACGGGTATCGCGTAATTCATAGAGGTTCGATACCAATAATGTTTCTGCATCAAAAACACCAAATCCAGTCAATAATGATTGAGCTGCAATGGGCAGCTTATCCCATACGTCACCGGCTGTAGGTAAATCCTTATACTGTATCGCCCCCAGTACCTCTCTGCCCACACTGCGCTTTGGTACCGTTAAGTACTGCTTCAATGGAGCGATAACGCTATTCTTTTGCAAATCCCGTAAGCTTCTTTGCTCAAGTTGACCAACGCGGGTATGACCAATGCCACCCATTTCATCAGCAATTTCCTGCTGGGTATGGGTATATCCTTGGGTTAAACCGTATCGCTTATCCAGGATGGATAATCGTCGTGCATCAATCACTTCTTGGTCGCGTAGCGCTTTATCAACCGCCTCCACTAGTGATGCCTCACGAGCACTATCAATCGGATCTTCAATGGGTACAGCAAAAATATTGGCAATCAGACGGCCGTGGGGCGTGATTGCCAAGCCTTCCAAATATTGTTGTACCGTTACTGGCACTTCTTTTTGTGCGTCCCTGTCAAATCCCCGTAGCAGCGCCTGACTTGACTGCAGTAAGTCCCCCACCGTGTGCACCCCTTGAGTATGAAGATAGGTAATGCGAGATCCTCCTTTTTGGAACAGCGATGCTAACGGTGCATTGAGGGTGGTATTTGGCCTTCTTCGGCCTTCCAGAAGAGTAGGAAATACTCGGTGTCCAAGGCTACTTTCTTCAAATACTCCTGCGCGCAATGGTCTCCAAGTGGCGTAAAGCCCCTGTTGTTTTTCAATTTCTCCTAACATGTATTACAACGGAAGTTTTTTGGTCAGTGCCACGTTTACCACCTCGTCCATATGTTCGACAAACATGAACTTCAGGTCGTCGGTGGTTTTCTTGGGCAGCTCCACCAAGTCTTTTCTGTTATCTTTGGGCAAAATCACCGTCTTAATGCCAGCGCGGTGTGCGGCAATGACCTTTTCCTTCACACCACCAATTTCAAGCGCACGGCCGCGGAGCGTCACTTCACCGGTCATCGCCACATCGCGGCGCACCGGCACTTTGGTAAGTGCAGAAATTAATGCCGTAGTTATGGCTAGTCCTGCGGATGGACCGTCCTTAGGAACTGCACCCTCGGGTACATGGATATGAATATCTATTTTTTCATAAAACTTTTCCGGCAAACCCAACTTCTGCCATCGGCTGCGCACATAGGTCAGCGCTGCCTGGCATGATTCCTTCATGACGTCACCCAGTTGCCCGGTTAAAATAAGGTGTCCTTTTCCGGGTACCGCACTGACTTCGATAAACAGTATTTCACCACCTGCCTGCGTCCATGCCAGCCCGGTTGACATGCCTGCCTCATCTTTTTTCTCCGCCAGCTGCTCATTGTACTTGTATGGTCCCAAAAACTTCACCACGTCGTTTTCCGTAATAACTTTGCGTTGGGGTAAATCCTTGATATCCTCTTTTTGCTCGGCAATCATGCGTGCAATTTTGCGACACACAGCTGCAATCTGGCGCTCAAGCTCACGTACGCCTGCTTCACGCGAATAACGACGGATAATCACCTGTGCCGCATCATCCTCAAACGTAAGGCCGTAGGTATCAATGCCGTGCGCCTCCATTTGCTTGGGAATGAGGTAATTTTTGGCAATTGAGAATTTCTCATCCTGGGTATAACCGGGAAAATGTATTACCTCAAGGCGGTCAAGCAACGCCGGAGGAATAGTGTCGAGTACATTGGCAGTGGTAATGAACAGTACATCTGACAAGTCAAATTCCACCTCCAAATAATGGTCTGAGAATGAATGGTTTTGTTCCGGGTCGAGTGCCTCAAGTAATGCGCTTGATGGATCACCACGGAAATCACGCCCGATTTTATCGATTTCATCAAGCATGAACACCGGATTTTTTGTGCCAGCTGTTTTCATAGCCTGAATGATGCGACCAGGCATAGCTCCAACGTAGGTCCTTCTATGTCCCCTGATCTCTGCCTCATCACGGATACCGCCTAATGATATTTTTGAGAACTCACGGCTTAAGGCTCGGGCAATGGATCGTCCCAGTGATGTCTTACCAACACCAGGAGGACCAACGAAACATAAAATAGTAGGAGGCTTAATGTCCCGTTTCTTACCGTCGGTCGTATCACCTTCTTTTTTCTGCTTTAACTCACGCAGCTTCATGACCGACAGATATTCAATAATACGTTCTTTAATCTTCTTTAATCCAAAATGGTCCTGATCCAGTACCTTTTCTGCCTCGGCAATAACGACCGGGCTCTCATTTTTCTTGCTCCATGGTAATGCTACCAACCAGTCAAGGTACGTACGAACATAGGACGCCTCAGGATTGTACTGAGACATTTTTTCCATACGATCCAACTCCTTGAGCGATTTTTCTTCGATATGCTTGGGCATTTTTGCCTGCTTGATTTTACGGCGATATTCGGACATTTCCTCACCTTCTTTATCTTCGCCCAATTCAGATTCAATCTCTTTCATCTTTTCACGCAATACGTTTTCACGCATGCCCTTTTCAAATTTTTGCTGAGTTTTCTTGCTTATCTTCTTTTCAAGCTCAAGTACCGTAATCTCACGGGCCATATGCTCGATCTCTGATTCAAGCCGTTTTTGCACATTTTCCTCTTCAAGTAATTCTTGCTTTACCTCTGGCTTTACGTCCAGAACCGCCGCGACCTGGTATGAAAAATCATTGGGGGATAAATCAGAAAACAGTCCCATAAGAGCAATAAAGTCAATGTTCTTACCCAAATTAATACCCTTCTTCATCTGGGCAAACAAGTGTTTCATGATGGCGCGGATATCGTCGTTGTCCACTTCGATATCAGGTACCTCTTCATAGGCTGCCCGCAGAAATGGATCATCGGTCAAAAACTGAGTGACGCGCACCTTGCGTGAGCCACGCAATAACACCTGCAATTCGCCTTGTTCCAGTGAGACAAACCGCTCAATCGTTACCACCACACCTATTTTGTGCAGGTCGCTCCCTTTCGGGTCGTCAACCTTGCTGTCTTTCTGAAGAAGGATAATCAACTCTTTGTCTGATTTAACTGCCTCCTCAAAAGCCTTTACTGTTTTGGGGCGTCCAAAAATAAGGGGGGCTTCAGTTTTGGGATAGACTAAACCATCTCGAATAGCAACAACTGGCAGAATTTTTGAGCTTTTTCCAGATAGAACAGCTGACATGATTAGCAGTATAACAGAGCAATTGCTAATTGGCAATACCTAATATGTTATTTAGGAAAAATGCGTTGCCCTGTTTTTTTATCTTTAATAAGGATTGCTGCAACAGGACAAACTCTAGCTGCATCCAAAACCGTTTCTTTGGTTTCCTTATTGGCCGTATCCAGCATATACACTTTTGCCTCATCATCCAAGGCAAATGCTTTAGGTGCAACCGCCATACAACTGGCAGCACCGATACACAGTGATCGGTCAACCGTCACGACCCAATCGTGTACATCTTTGCTTTTTGTATTATTTTGAGCTGTCATACTAGTATCTTTTCTGCCTTTTCAATACCTACTAACAACCGTTCAATATCATCAGTCGTCGTATATATTGATGTTGATGCTCGCGTACTGGCCACAATTCCCTCGTGCGTATGCAGTGGCATGGCACAATGATGGCCAGCACGCACACAAACATCATCTTGAGACAGTATATCACCCAAGTCGTGAGGATGAATGCGGTCGTGCACAAAACTCACTAATCCTACCCGCTTTGATGGGTCCAATGAACCCAATATTCGTATGTGTTTAAACCGTGCTAGTCCTGCCAGTGCTTGCTTAATCATTTTCTGGGTGTGTTGATGGGCATTCTTCACACCAACCTTAGTTATATACTCTATAGCTGCTGCCAGACCGATGGCTCCCGCAATATGCGGTGTGCCCGCTTCAAAGCGATGGGGGAGTTTCGCAAACGTGCTTTCGGTCACTGAGACCCGTTCTATCATGTCACCTCCATACATAAACGGTTCCATTTCTTCTAATATTGTTTTCTTGCCCCATAAGACACCGATACCCGTGGGTCCAAACAACTTATGGCCCGAAAATGCCAGAAAATCACAGCCCAATTCGGCCACATTTACCGGGAACGTTGTCACCGCCTGGGCCGCATCCACCACCACTATCGTGTTTGGGTTTTTCTGCTTTATTTTCTTGGTTATCGCAGCGATATCATTCACGCTTCCCAATACATTGGACACCCAAAACAGCGCAACTAGTACCGTATCTTTGGTGACTACCTTGTCAATTGATGCCTCATCATGTAGCTGTACTCTTCCGTCTGAATCACAGGGAACTACTAAAAACTCCGCTCCATTTTTTTGCGTGATTTGCTGCCACGGGACGAAATTGGCATGGTGTTCTGCCATTGAAACAACCACTCGCTTCCCTTTTTGTATGATGCGCTTACCCAAACTATATGCCAATACATTCAATGATTCCGTGGCGTTCCTGGTAAAAATAACCGTATCAGAGCTGGGAGCTCCGATAAAGTGCGCCACCACCTCTCGTGCACGCTCATACTCAGCCGTCGCACGCTCTGATAACGAATACAGCCCGCGAAATACATTAGCGCTGTAGGTGCGATAATACCCGTCAAGAGCGTCCAGAACCACCCGGGGCTTTAATGCAGTCGCTGATGAGTCAAGATAGGCAATATGCGGATATTCCTGATACAGCGGAAAGTCTGCTCTAATGGTGTTGGGGTTCAGCATAGTTGGTTTATTGCACCACGAAATTCTCTCCTTCGTGATTACAGTCAAGACAGTATTGAGAGAATGGATCGCGCAGCACTTGTTTTTCCTTCATTTCAATATTAGGGTCTTCTGGCTTTGCCGCCTTATCATTATCTTTGCTCACCGGAATTTGCTGCTTCAGGTTTCCACCCTCTTTGGGCTCCGTGCCGCGTATAAAGTACTCAAAGCGCGTCGGGCACGATTTGGCTCCGTCACCTCCTACGCTCGGACGCATACCTGAGATGGTGCATACTTCTATGCCAACAATGGAATCCGGTTTTTTTGGCCATAAGTCAGGCTGTTTTTTAAGCAGATACTGCATAACCCGATTCCAAATAGGTGCAGCTCCGGTAACGCCTGACGTGACGCCAGGACGCATCGGGGTATTGTCATTATTACCCACCCACACGAGCGTTAAGTAATTAGGCGTATACCCGACGGTCCAGTTATCTTTCAAATCATCCGTAGTACCCGTTTTAACCGATACCGCCTCATGCCCCGGAACGCGTAAGTATGAGCTGGTACCAAAGGAGGCCGAACGGGCAAAGTTATCCAATAGAATATGGGAAATCAAAAATGCCGTTTCTTTACTCACTCCTCGCTTGCCTTGGATGTACAAAAAATCAGGATATCCGAGGGGTTTTTTGATAACTTCCTTCACATAGTTTTTATCCTTATATTCATACAGCACTTCCCCATCGCGCGACTCAACTTTGAGCACTGCCACTAAGCTTTTGTTGATGCCTTGATTGGGAAACATGGAGTAGGCTTCAGCAAACTCGGTCATGCGCACCTCTCCACCTCCCAGGGTCAGTGACAGTCCATAGTTTGCAGGGTCCTGGAATGACTTAATGCCTACGGCTGAGGCCGAAGCAACAAAATCAGGTACGGTATTCAGCGCCAACATCTTAACTGCTGGTATATTGTACGAGTTAGCCAGGGCAAACCGTAACTGTACCGGGCCATGAAAACTTCCGTCATAATTTTTGGGACAATACGCCTTTTGTCCGGCGACCATAAAGCAGGTAGGAACATCTAAAAACATCGTTGCAGGTGTCACTATCTTGCGATCAATACCAACGGCATAGTTAATGGGCTTTATCGAACTTCCTGGTTGTCGAAGGGCGGTGGTTACATTGAAGGCACCAAACGATCCATCAAAAAAGTTACGGGAACCAACCATAGCAAGAATCTCTCCGGTACTGGGACGGGTAACCAGAACCGCACCGTTGCCAACGTCATAGCCTTTGAGGGATTCAAGCTCCTCAGAGAGGATCTTTTGAGCAGAGGCTTGAAGAGAGAAGTCAAGGGTGGTGTAGACCCGGAGTCCTCCTTCCTGTACCCGGCGTTCTCCATACTCTTTTTCAAGCAGAGACTTTACATAGAAGACAAAGTGGGGAGCCAGAATCGTGTTACCGGGTGAGTTAAAGGTCAGCTTAGTGTTTTTTGCTTTTTGGTATTGCTCTGGCGTGATGTAGTGGTCATCCAGCATACGCTTTAACACCTCATGCTGACGGGAGTATGCTCCTTGAGGGTTCACATAGGGAGAATACAGAGAAGGAGCCTGGGGGAGTCCGGCAAGAAGGGCTGCTTGGGGCAGGGTGAGCTTGCTGGCATGTTTACCAAAGTACAGCTGACTAGCCTCTTCAATACCCCAGGCGGTACCGCCATAGGGGACCTGATTGAGGTACATCTCAAGGATCTGGTCTTTGGAGTACTTGCGCTCTACCAT
>JANLHK010000081.1 GCA_024653645.1 Candidatus Roizmanbacteria bacterium
CAATTTTTCAGTACCACACCCTATGCCTCCCAGAGCACAGGTAAACGAGGTGGCTACATTATTAAGTTGGCTGTGGGTGACGGTTTCCAAACAGACGCCACCATCCTTTGCGCATTCGTAGGTATTTTTGTTTTGGTCACCGATGCTGGGATTAAACCATTGTTGGGCGAAACTATGAGTAGCAAATAACGCACTTATTATAAAGAAAAATATGGCATATATCGCACTGTAAAAATACATCCGCATACCTTCATTCTGTCAGCTTTTTGAGGCGCAGTCAATGGTACTTAAGAGCGTCTGCTTTATTGCCTTCGCGGGGAATATGCGTGAATTGTGCGGGAATTGTGAATGCCGGTAACAAGTCCTTAATTTGAGCACAAAATGCAGCCATACGAGGGTCTTTGATTTTCCATTTACCGTTAATTTGCTGCACTACTAGTAATGAATCCAATTTGAAGTCAATACGATCCTCCCCTGTCCATAAGTCTGGGTGGTTTTGCAGATACTTTATGGCATGAATAACGGCCAGATATTCGGCTTCGTTGTTGGTGCAATGTTCCAGCCGTTCCCGTTTCTGGATGTCCCCGATGACCCACATGGCCCACCCGGGTCCGGGATTGCCGCTCGAGGCTCCGTCAGTATATACCATGCAACTCATGAGTGACGAGTATGCCATAGATAGGCACACGAGGCAAGGGCGGCCAACACTCCCAGCTCACCTATGAGCGTAATCCAGCTTGAGGCAATATACCCATATACGGGAACGAATATAAGATTGGAAACGATATTGACTGTAAAACTTGCTCCGTAGATCACCACCAGTGCCCATTCACGGCGTTGGAGAAACAAGAGCCACGATAGCGGGCTGGTGAGAAAAAAGATGGGGTACGAAAGCGACAATATCTGAAGCGGAACTATTGATGCGGCATATTCAGGCTTAATGAAGGTGAGGAACGGAGCAATCACCCATATGCCAGCGGTGAACAAAATGGATACAGCAAAAAGCCCCATCATCCCTTTATTGAATAGCGTATAAAAACGAGAACGATTATCTTGATACAAAGCCACATAATGAGGAAATATCGCATTGGCAAAGAAGGTGGCAAATGCGAGCGGAAACTCAAAGAATTTATACGCGAGCTGGTAGAGGGCAACGGCATCATTGCCTTGATAGGCACTGATAATGAATATATCCACATGGCTGTACATGGTATTTAAAAACAGCATGAGCCCCACCGGCAGTGAGGCCATAAACAGCGTGCGCAGTTGTTGACGGTATGACGGAGAACGAATGGTCTCTACGGTGGGAAAGAACGAGAGAGTTGAAGAAAGTTGATGGGCAAACCAATAGCATAGGAGTGCCGTAATAGCGTAGCCTGTCGCAATGGCTGAAACAGCAGAGCCGACGGTATGGGGCAGTAAGAGTAAAAGACCTACCCCCACACTCCCGCCCACCACTGAGGCGAGCACTGAACGATCATAGCGATGAGTGAGCTGAAACACCATATTGCAACTGGTGATATACCCAACCAGTAACACGGTTGTCATGGCAATACCGGTCAGCAGCTGTTCGGGGAAGTTGAAAATGCG